>NZ_JBHYMC010000017.1:0-118857 GCF_042742535.1 Streptomyces sp. NPDC058880 | reverse complement strand
CGGCGCCCCTCCGAGAGGGGCGCCGGGGCCTTCCCGTACGACGGTCGCGGAGCAGGGCCGGGGGACCCCGACGCGGATGGGACCGGGGGCCGGCCCGCGGGCCCGCGGGCGGTGATCCGGGCTCACCACCGTGCGAGGCCGCCCCCACGCGCCTCCGTACGCCGCCTCAGGGCGCGGCGACGGGATCCTGGTGCCCGACCGCCAGCCTGCCGTCGGTCATCGTCGCCGTACGGTCCATCCGATCCAGGTGGGCGTGGTCGTGGGTGACCAGCACGGTGGCGGTGGAGCGTTCGCGCGTCAGGGTGACCAGCAGATCCAGCACGGCCGCGCCGCGCTCGTGGTCGAGGGCGCTGGTCGGCTCGTCGACCAGCAGCACGGCGGGCTCGTTCATCAGCGCGCGGGCGATGTTGATCCGCTGGCGCTGGCCGCCGGAAAGCTGGTGGGGACGCTTGTCCGCCTTGTCGGCGAGGCCGACCGCGTCCAGCAGCTCCAGCGCGCGGCGGCGCAGGGCCTTCGTGGGCCGGCCCGCGACGTGCGCCATGACCTGCAACTGCTCGGCGGCCGTCAGCGAGGCCAGCAGGTTCGGCTGCTGGAAGACGATGCCGATCTTCTCCCGGCGCAGGGCCGACTTCTCGGCGGGGCCCAGCCGGGTGGTGTCCTCGCCCGCGACGACGACCCGCCCCCGGTCCGGGGTGACGAGGGTGGCGGCGACCGCGAGCAGGGAGGACTTCCCGGAGCCGGAAGGTCCGATCACCGCCGTGAGGGTGCCGGCGGGAACCTCCAGCCCCACCGCGTCGAGGGCGGTGAGCCGGCTCTCGCCGTCGGGGTAGGTGAGCGTGACGTCGTGGACGAGGAGGGTCATCGGGCGCTCCCGAGGGCGGTCAGCGGGTCGACGGCGGTGATCCGCCGGATGGACAGGGCCGCGCCCAGCGCACCGAGCGCGATCATGATCGCGGCGGGGACGAGCACCGTGGCGGCGTCGAGGACGAAGGGCACGTCTCCGCCGCTGATCAGCGCGCCGAAGCCGGCGGCGAGCGCGGTGCCCAGCCCGGTGCCGAGGGCGAGCATCACCACGGCCTGGCCGAGGGCGTCCCGCAGCAGGTAGGGGGTGGAGGCGCCCAAGGCCTTCAGGACGGCGATGTCGCCGCTGCGCTGGATGGTCCACACCGTGAAGAAGGCGCCGATGACCAGCGCCGAGATGGCGAAGAGGAAGCCGCGCATCAGCTGGAGCGAACCGTTCTCGGCCTGGTAGGAGCCTATGGCGCCCAGCGCTTCGTCGACGGTCTGCGCCCGGGTGTCCGCGGCCCGGTCGGCGGCGGCGAGGTCCAGGCCGCTGCCGGAGACCGCGACGACGGTGGCGAGGGTCTCGACGGAGGTACCGGGGTTGCCGATCCGCTGCCAGTCGCCCAGGTCCATCCAGACGACCGGCGTGTGGCTGTAGGCGGCGGTGCCGGCGACGGCGGCCACGGTCACTTCGACGGTACCGATCCTGAGCCTGGCGCCGGCGGCCAGGCCGCCGAGCTCCTTCGCCGCCTTCTCCGCGAGGACCACCCGGCCCGGCGCGAGACCGGCGTCCCGCGGCGGGAGCCCACCCGCGGGGTCCACGCCGAAGACCGAAACGGCGGCGGTGCGCTCACCCGAGACGGCGTTGGCGGTGCGGATGCCGAGGGGCTCGGCCGTCCGCACTCCGGGTTGCTCCCGCCAGGTCAGCCAGGCCGACTCGGGCACCAGGGAGTTGGTGAAGGACACCTTCTGGTCCCCGGCGGGTGCGGCGAAGGCCAGGTGTGAGGCGGGCAGGCCGGTGATGGCCGAGACGTTTTCCCGGGCCAGGCCGGCGGTGAGCCCGGACAACAGGCCGACCAGCAGCGTGATCAGCAGCACGACCGAGCCCATGAGGGCGAAGCGGCCCTTGGCGAACCGTAGATCTCTCCATGCGACGAACATGTCCCCCACCCTGGTCCTCCGCGTGGGCACAAGGCATCGCGCCACAGGAGAGATCCTGGTATCGAAGGGCGCATCGGGACATCGAACTTTCGGTTGACCTGGGCCGGGCGCGACCGACTTACCCTGGTTCGGACATGACTTCCGCCGCTCCCCCCGTCCCGCCCGCCGTCTGTGCGCCGCCGGCCGGACCAGCCCCCGCCCGCGCCCTGACCCCCGTGTCGAAGGTGCTGAAGCTGTGCCTGCACGCCCTACTCCTCGGGCTGCTCGCACTGGCCGTCGGCCGCGCCGTCGCCGACTCCGCGCCCCGGACCGGCTGGGTGGTCGCCGCCTGCGTGCTGCTCGCCTCCGTGTACGCGGCCGGTGTACGGGCGCCCGCCGTGCACCGTTCGCCGCGGGCCGGGGCGCTGTGGCTGGCCGGGCTCGGGGCGGCCTGGGCGGGCCTGCTGGCGGTCTCCCCCGACGGGCTGTGGATCGCCTTCCCGCTGTACTTCCTGGAGCTCCACCTGCTGCGTCTGCGCTGGGGGGTCGCGGCCGTCGCGGTGACCGCCTGCGCAGCCATCGGCGGCTTCCTCGCGCACAGCAGCGTGGCGACCCCCGGGGCCTTCCTGGGGCCGCTGCTGGGCGGTGCCGTGGCGGTGGCGACCGTACTGGGCTACCAGGCGCTGTACCGGGAGAGCGAACGCCGCCGGGAGCTGATCGAGGAGCTCATCACGACCCGGGCCGAGCTGGCCGCCGCCGAGCGAAGCGCCGGGATCCTGGCCGAGCGGGAGCGCCTGGCCCGGGAGATCCACGACACCCTCGCCCAGGGACTGTCCTCCATCCAGCTGCTGCTGCGGGCGGCCGAGCGGGCGCTGCCGGAAGGCGCCGCGGCCCGGCCGCACATCGCGCAGGCTCGCGAGGCGGCCCAGGACAACCTCGCCGAGGCGCGCCGCTTCGTACGCGCCCTCACGCCGCCGGACCTGGAGCACGGCTCGCTCGCCGCGGCGCTGGAGCGGCTGTGCTCGGGGGTGCCGGGGCTGCGGGTGCGGTTCTCGCTGAGCGGCCGGCCGCGGGTGCTGCCGACCCCGTACGAGGTGGCGCTGCTGCGGATCGCCCAGTCGGCGCTGGCCAACGTGGTGCGGCACGCCCGGGCCGGGCGTGCGGAGATCACGCTGACCTTCATGGACGCCTCGGTGACCCTGGACATCGTCGACGACGGGCAGGGCTTCGACCCGTCCTCGGCCGCCTCCGGCTCGGGTGACGGCGGCTTCGGACTGCCCGCCATGCGCTCGCGCGCCGAGACGCTGGGCGGGCTCTTCACGGTGGAGTCGGCCCCGGAGCAGGGCACCGCCGTGGCCGTCACCCTGCCCCTGCCCCTGCCCCTGCCCCTGCCCCTGGACCATCTGCACCACTCGGACAGCGTGGAGGCCCTGTGACCATCCGTCTCCTGCTCGCCGACGACCACCCCGTGGTCCGGGCGGGCCTGCGCGCGGTGCTGGACACCGAGGCGGACTTCGCGGTGGTGGCCGAGGCGGCCACCGCCGAGCGGGCGGTGGAGCTGGCCGCCCGGGAACCGGTGGACGTGGTGCTGATGGACCTCCAGTTCGGGCCGGGCATGCACGGCTCCGAGGCGACGGCCCTGATCACGGCCCGTCCGGGCGCCCCCCGGGTGCTGGTGCTGACCACCTACGACACGGACGCGGACATCCTGGCGGCAGTGGAGGCGGGAGCCTCCGGCTACCTGCTCAAGGACGCCCCGCCGGAGGAGCTGGCGGCGGCGGTGCGCACGGCCGCCGCGGGCCAGTCGGCGCTCGCCCCGGCGGTGGCGCTGCGCCTGATGGACCGGATGCGCACACCCGCGGAGGCGTTGACGAAACGGGAGCTGGAGGTGCTCCAGCTCGTGGCGGACGGCCTCTCAAACCAGCAGATCTCCAAGCAGCTGTTCCTCAGCCAGGCCACGGTCAAGTCGCACCTGGTCCACGTCTACGCGAAGCTCGGCGTCGAATCGCGCACGGCGGCGGTCGCGGCGGCCGCCACCCGCCGTCTGATCCGCACTCCCTAGCCGGGGGCTGCCCCGCGGCCCGGCCGATCCGCCGGAGGCGGCCCTATGCCACCCAGTGCGGGCGGTCCACCGGCGAGCGGAGCGGAACCCCGTCGTGGAAGGCCGCCGCAAGGCGGCGCACGGCCTCGTCCAGGCGGTCGGCGGGGAGGGTGTACGGGATGCGGAGGCGGTGTTCGAAGGTGCCCGGGTCGACGCCGAAGCGGGCGCCGCGGGTGATGTGCACGCCGGCGGCCGCGGCCCGTTCGGCCAGGGCCGAGCTGACCGGCTCGCCGAGGTCGACCCAGAGCGAGAGGCCGCCGGGCGGGATCCGCCAGGACCATCCCGGGGTGTGCTGCCGGAGCGAGTCCGTCAGGGCCGCGCGCCGATCGCGCAGCAGGTCGAGCCGGGCGGGCAGGGTACGGTCCATGCCGTCCAGCAGGTGGAGCGCGACGAGCTGGTCGAGGACCGAGCCGGTCATGTCGGCGGAGACCCGCGCGGCCGTCAGCTCGGTGATCATCTTCGCGGCGGCTCGGACCCAGCCGACGCGCAGGCCGCCCCAGTGGGTCTTGCTGAGCGATCCGATGGTCACCACGTGATCCGTGCCGCCGCGCGGCGCCAGCGAGGCCAGGGGCGCGGGGGCGGGCACGTCCAGGGCGATCTCGGCCATGGTCTCGTCGACCACCAGCCAGGTGCCGGTGCGCCGGGTCGCCGCGAGCAGCCGCAGCCGCTGCTCCTCGGGCATGAGCGCGCCCGTCGGGTTGTGGAAGTCGGGGATCACGTAGGCCAGCCTCGGCACGGTCTGGTGCAGCGTGGACTCGGCGATCTCCATGTCCCAGCCGGTGTCGGAGACGGCGATGGGCGCGGTGCGCAGCCGGGCTCGGCGCAGCGCGTCCAGGGCGTTGGCGTAGGTGGGGTTCTCCGTGACGACCCGGTCTCCTGCCTGGCAGAGCAGGGCTGTGACCAGGGTGAAGGCATGCTGGGCACCGGAGGTGATGAGGATCTGCTCGGGGCGGGTGGGCAGGCCGCGCCGGGTGAAGCGTTCGGCGACGGCCGTGCGAAGGTCGGGCAGGCCGTAGGGGTGGTAGCCGGGGGTGCGGGCGGCCTCGGGCAGCAGCAGGGCGGCCTGTGCGAGGGCGTCGGCGAGGGCGCCTTCGGGGGCGCCCATGGCGGCGATGGCCAGGTCGATGCCGGTGCCGCCGTCGGCGTCGTGGCCGCCGGCGCCGACGAGGGCGTGGGCTCCGACGGGGCCGTGGCCGTCGGGGAGCTCGGTCCAGGTGCCGGCGCCGCGCCGGCTGCGGACGTAGCCGCTCTCGCGGAGCAGGTCGTAGGCGCCGGTGACGGTGGCGCGGCTGGCGCCGACGGCTTCGGCGAGTTCGCGTTCGGCGGGCAGGCGCACGTGCAGGGCGATGCGGCCGTCGAGGATCAGCGTGCGGACGGCTTCGGCGAGTGACCGGTAGCCGGGGCGGGCGCGTACGTCGGCGGGGAGCAGCGCTGCGAGCTGTCGGCTGGCGATGGTTCTGTCAGCCGTCCGAGCCACTCGCCTGTTCACCGTGCCAACCTCCCCTGATTGGCTCTGACAGCCGGACCGATCGAGGTCCAGAATCGCGGCATTGGCCTCTGATGGGCAAGGGGAATCCGGGATGCCGACCCGGCGCGACGCCCACGCCCCGGCGGCCTGCGCCGAGCAGCGGGTCCAGCTCCGGCGCGGCTCGGGGCCGCGCCGACCGCTGCGCGGCGCGCCTTCGCGCGGCGTCCCCGGGAACGCGTACAGGAGCGAGAATCGGTGGCATGTCAGCCACTACGCACTCCGATGCACCCGTGATCGCGGGTCTGCTCCTGGCAGCCGGCGGCGGCCGCCGGCTCGGCGGCCGCCCGAAGGCCCTGCTGCCCTACCGTGGCCGTCCGCTGGTGGAGAACGCCGTACGGGTGCTGCGGGAGGCGGGCTGCGGCCCGGTGCACGTGGTCCTCGGAGCGTCGGCGGCCGAGGTCCGCGAGCGGGCCGACCTGTCCGGCTGCGTGGTCGTGGACAACCCGGACTGGGCGGAGGGCATGGGTTCCTCCTTGCGGGTGGGCCTGGCCTCCCTGGCCGGTACGGACGCCGGTGCGGCCCTGGTCTCGCTGGTGGACCAGCCGGGCATCGGCCCGGCGGCGGTCGCCCGGGTGCGGGAGGCCTACCGCTCCCCCGCGAGCCTGGCGGCCGCGGCGTACGACGGGGAGCGCGGGCACCCCGTGCTGTTCGGCGCGGAGCGCTGGGCGGACATCGCGGCGACGGCCACGGGCGACAAGGGCGCCCGGACCCATCTGGCGCGCCACGCCGGAGAGCTCGTACTGGTGGAGTGCTCCGACGTCGCGGAGGCCTTCGACATCGACACGCCGCCCGACCTGGCGCGACTCCTCTGAGCACCGCGTGACGACAGTGGCACTGAGGGCCACCGGCGGGGGGAATCTGTCGACTCAGAGAATCTCGACATCAACAAACCATTGAACTTCCACCATGAGGAAATTACTATCCACTGGTCAGAAGCGCCCTGAACCCACAGACGGCGCCCGCGACCGTATGTCGGAGCTCTCCACACCCGACGGCACTGCGTGCCGTCTCGCGCGAGCATTCCCCGCGGCCGCCAGGCACCGCCGCTGAAGGAGTGACAGTTATGTCCGCACCAGCGCCGTCCCCGCTGGCCATCGTCGATGCCGAGCCCCTGCCGCGGCAGGACGAAGTCCTCACCGGAGCGGCCCTCGCGTTCGTGGCCGAGCTCCACCGACGGTTCGCCCCCCGCCGCGCCGAGCTCCTCGCCCGCCGCGGCGAGCGCCGCGCCGAGATCGCCCGGACCTCCACCCTCGACTTCCTCCCGGACACCGCACAGGTCCGCGAGGGCGACTGGAAGGTGGCGCCGGCCCCGGCCGCGCTCAACGACCGCCGCGTGGAGATCACCGGTCCGACGGACCGCAAGATGACCATCAACGCCCTGAACTCGGGCGCCAGGGTCTGGCTCGCCGACTTCGAGGACGCCTCGGCTCCCACCTGGGAGAACGTCGTCCTCGGCCAGCTCAACCTGATCGACGCGTACGAGCGCCGCATCGACTTCACCGACCCCCGCACGGGCAAGGCCTACGCGCTCAAGCCCGCCGCCGAACTCGCGACCGTCGTCATGCGGCCGCGCGGCTGGCACCTGGAGGAGCGCCACCTGCAGTTCGAGGGCGGCCCGGCCTCCGGCTCCCTCGTCGACTTCGGCCTGTACTTCTTCCACAACGCCAAGCGCCTGATCGACCTGGGCAAGGGTCCGTACTTCTACCTGCCCAAGACGGAGTCGCACCTGGAGGCCCGCCTCTGGAACGACATCTTCGTCTTCGCCCAGGACTACGTCGGCATCCCGCAGGGCACCGTCCGCGCCACCGTCCTGATCGAGACGATCACCGCCGCGTACGAGATGGACGAGATCCTCTACGAGCTGCGCGACCACGCAGCGGGCCTGAACGCGGGCCGCTGGGACTACCTCTTCTCCATCGTGAAGAACTTCCGCGACGGCGGCGAGAAGTTCGTCCTGCCGGACCGCAACGCGGTGACGATGACGGCCCCGTTCATGCGGGCCTACACCGAACTGCTCGTCCGCACCTGCCACAAGCGCGGCGCGCACGCCATCGGCGGCATGGCAGCCTTCATCCCGTCCCGCAAGGACGCCGAGGCCAACACGATCGCCTTCGCGAAGGTCAAGGCCGACAAGGACCGCGAGGCGGGCGACGGCTTCGACGGCTCCTGGGTCGCCCACCCCGACCTGGTCCCGATCGCCATGGCCTCCTTCGACGCCGTGCTCGGCGACAAGCCCAACCAGAAGGACCGGCTGCGCGAGGACGTCTCGGTGGCCCCGGGCGAGCTCATCGCGATCGACTCGCTGGACGCGAAGCCGACGTACGAGGGCCTGCGCAACGCCGTCCAGGTCGGCATCCGCTACATCGAGGCCTGGCTGCGCGGCCTCGGCGCCGTCGGAATCTTCGGCCTGATGGAGGACGCGGCCACCGCCGAGATCTCCCGCTCGCAGATCTGGCAGTGGATCAACGCGGGAGTCGTCTTCGAGAACGGCAAGACCGCCACGGCCGAGCTGACCCGCGAGCTGGCGGCCGCCGAACTCGCCGCCCTGCGCACCGAGGTCGGCGAGGAGGCCTTCGCGGCCGGCAAGTGGCAGCAGGCCCACGACCTCTTCCTCACGGTCTCCCTCGACGCCGACTACGCGGACTTCCTCACGCTCCCGGCCTACGACCAGCTGGTCGGCTGACACCCCGGATCCGACCGGAACGCACCGCCCGGCCCCACCCCACGGCTCCGCCCCCGCCGCCCACGGCAGCGGGGGCGGAGCCGTGTCCGCCGCCCTGCCGGGAGGGGCACCCGGGCCATGCCGCACGGGGGCCGGGCCCCGCCGGAAGAGCACACGGGACCGAACGACCGATCGGTTGTTACTCGTTCGTAACTTGCCTGTACCTAGCGGTAACAACCGGGTCCGTGTCACCTTTCCGGTGCCACCGGCCGGCGGTACCCCCACTTCCCAGCCACACGAAACGGCGACGCGACGTCGCCCGCTTCGGCGTGGCCGAACGCAGGAGTTCCGCAGTGATCGGATTCCGCAACGTCAGCAAGGACCGGATCCCCCGTCGGTTGCGACGACTGGTCTGTGCCGCCGTCACCGTGCCGCTCGCCACCGGCGCGCTGCTGGCCGGCGGCGCCGGGACCGCCGGGGCCGCCCCCGGGAACGGTCCCACGGCCGTGGTGTCCATGGGCGACAGCTACATCTCCGGCGAGGCCGGGCGATGGAAGGGCAACAGCCTGACCAACACCGGCAGCCGCAACGGCACGGACCGCGGCTGGGTCAGCGGCAGCAGCTACGACCCCTCGAAGGTATACGGCACCACGGCCGGAGGCTGCCACCGGTCCGACTCGGCCGAGGTGCGCAGCGCCGGAGCGATCGCCGCCGTCGCCGTGAACCTCGCCTGTTCCGGGGCCGTCTCGCAGAACGTGTTCCGCGCCTCCAACGGCGGCGTCCCCTACAAGGGCGAGGCCCCGCAGGCCGACCAGCTGGCCGCCGTGGCCGCGAGCCACGATGTCAAGGCCATCGCCCTGTCCGTCGGAGGCAACGACCTGGGCTTCGCCGACATCATCAAGAACTGCGCCCTCGACTTCGTCATCTGGTACTCGTACTGCTACGACGACCAGCAGTACGCCGTCGACCAGAAGATCGACGGCGTCATGGCGAACGTCGGCAAGGCCGTCGACGAGATCCGTGCCGTGATGCGCACGGCCGGGTACGCCGACTCCTCCTACCGGATCGTCCTCCAGTCCTACCCGTCGCCGATCCCGCGGGGTGCGGAGAATCGCTACACCCAGAGCGACTGGAGCCGCCTCAACACGGGCGGCTGCCCCTTCTGGAACCGGGACTCGGACTGGGCGCGCGACTCGCTCGTGCCGCAGATCGCCGGCCGTCTCAAGGGCGTCGCCGCCGCCAAGGGCGTGCAGTTCCTGGACCTGCGGGACATGCTCCAGGGACGCGAGGTGTGCGCGAAGGCGAGCAAGCAGGTCACCTCCACGGTCCCGGCCTCGGGCAGGACGAGCGAGTGGGCGCGCTGGATCGACAACAACGAGTCGCAGGGCCTGATCCAGGAGTCCATGCACCCCAACTACTACGGCCAGCTGGCCGCCGGCCGGTGCCTGGCCCTGGCCATGGCGCAGCCCGCCTCCTCCGCCTCCAGCTGCAAGAACACCGCGGGGAGTGACCACACCGGAATGTTCCTGACCGCGGCGCCCTAGCTGTTTCGAAAGTCCCGCCTGGCCCGCGACGCCTGGCACGCGCGCTCGCCGCGTGTCGGGGTCGCCCACGTACGCCCCGTACGAGGACGACCCTCCGCCTTGCGATCGCACGCACCAGACGCCGCGGGGCCCGCCCTTCGGGCGGACGGCGCTCCTTTCGACACACGCCCCGGCAGGCGCGCGGCCACCGTTCGTACGGGCGCACGGCGGTTCGCCCGTACCGGACGCGGCGGTGCGCTCGCCACACCCGCAGTGGGTGGCGAGCGCACCGCCGTGCTTCCTGCGACCGGTCAGTGGACCGGCACCGGTTCGGGTGCGGCCCCCGAGGCCGCGCCCTTCCTGGCGCCGAGGTGGTTGAAGGCCAGGTTCAGCACGATCGCCACCACGCAGCCGGTGCTGATGCCGGAGTCGAGGACGACCAGCAGGTCCTTCGGGAAGGCGTGGTAGAACTCCGGCGCGGCGATCGGGATCAGGCCGATGCCGACGGATGCGGCGACGATCAGGGCGTTCTCGCCCTTCTCCATGGCCGCTCCGGCCAGGGTCTGGATGCCGCTGGCGGCCACCGAACCGAAGAGGACGATGCCGGCGCCGCCGAGGACGGGCAGCGGGACCACTCCGATCACCGAGGCCGCCATGGGACACAGGCCCAGCAGGATCAGGATGCCGCCGCCGGCGGCGACGACGAACCGGCTGCGCACCCTGGTCATGGCGACCAGGCCGATGTTCTGGGCGAAGGCGCTGCACATGAAGCCGTTGAAGAGCGGGCTGATCGCGCTGCCGAGGGTGTCGGCGCGCAGGCCTCCTGCGATGGTCCTCTCGTCCGCCGGCCGGCCGACGATCTTGCCCAGGGCGAGGATGTCGGCGGTGGACTCGGTCATGCAGACGAGCATGACGATGCACATCGAGACGATCGCGGCCACCTGGAACTGCGGGGCACCGAAGTGGAACGGAGTGGGGAAGCCGACCACCGAGGCGTTCTTGACGGCGTCGAAGCTGGTCATCCCCAGCGGAAGGGCGATCAGGGTCCCCGCGACCAGGCCGAGCAGGATGGAGATCTGCTGGAGGAATCCGCGCAGGAACTTGCGCATGAGCAGGACGATCACCAGGGTGACGGCGGCCATGCCGATGTTCTTCATCGAGCCGTAGTCGGTGGCGGTCCGGTTGCCGCCCTGTGACCAGTTGAAGGCCACGGGCAGGAGCGAGACGCCGATCAGGGTGATGACGGTGCCCGTGACGACGGGCGGGAAGAAGCGGACGAGCTTGCCGAAGTAGGGGGCGGCGAGGAAGCCGACCACCCCGGCGACGATGATCGCGCCGAAGATGACGGGCAGGGCATCGGCACCCTCCCCCTTCCCTATGGCGATCATCGGGGTCACACCGGCGAAGGAGACGCCGTTGACGAAGGGGAGCCTGGCGCCGACCTTCCAGAACCCGAGGGTCTGCAGGAGGGTGGCGAGTCCGGCGGTGAAGAGCGAGGCGCCCATCAGGAAGGCGGTCTCGGTGGCGGAGAGTCCGACCGCGGGGCCGACGATCATGGGCGGGGCCACGACACCCGCGTACATGGCGGCCACGTGCTGGAGGCCGCTGGTGAACATCTTCAGAGGAGGCAGGGTCTCGTCGACCGGGTGCTTCTCCTCCGGTACTGCGACTGCGTCTTTGCGGAACCTGGGCGGTTGGGCCACGGCTTCCTCCGGTCGGGTAACACGTCGGCAGGGACGTGGGTGTCATGGAGGTGGTGCGAAAGCGGTGCGAGTCGAGCGCGTTGATGGAGTTGTGGGTGGAGCCGGTGGATCTACTTCTTGTCCCAAGGGGCGCGGAAACGATTCGCCCAATCGCCGCTCCCGCGGTGCGCCCGTGGCGCTGGTGGCACGAGTCACCGCTCCCGGGGGCGCCTTCGGATCTCCTCGGGCGCCACCCGGGAACGGCTGCCCGCGGACCCCGCTCGGGTCCGCGGCGGCCGGCCGGGGGCCGTCCCCCCCGGCCGGACTCCGGGGGATCAGGCCTGCGCGATCCGCGCGAGGCGCTGGGCCTCTTCCCGCGTGGACACCGCGATGGCGTCCTCGTCGGCGAAGAGCAGCCGGTTGTTCTCCACGATCTGCTTGCCGTTGACGAACGAGGCCGTCACCGGGGCGGCCGCACCGAAGACCAGAGCGGTCACCGGGTCGGCGATCGAGGAGTGCAGGAAGGTGTTCAGGTTCCACAGGACCAGGTCGGCGCACTTGCCGACCTCCAGCGAACCGATGTTGTCGGCGCGGCCGAGGACCTGGGCGCCGCCGTAGGTGCCCAGGCGCAGGGCCTGGCGCGCGTTCAGGGCGCGCTCGCGGTGGACCGGGTTCAGGCGGTTGATCAGCAGCGCGTTGCGCAGCTCGGTGTGCAGCTCGCCGGACTCGTTGGAGGCGGTGCCGTCCACGCCGAGGCCCACCGGGACGCCGGCCGCGAGCATGTCGGGGACCCGGGCGATGCCGGCGGCCAGACGCGCGTTGGAGGAAGGGCAGTGCGCGACACCGGTCTTGGTGCGGGCGAAGGCGGCGATGTCGGAGTCGTTCATGTGGACGCTGTGCGCCATCCACACGTCCTCGCCGAGCCAGCCGGTCGACTCGAAGTAGTCGGTCGGGCCCATGCCGAAGAGCTCGTGGCAGAACTTCTCCTCCTCGACGGTCTCGCTGCCGTGCGTGTGCATGCGCACACCGAGGCGGCGGGCGAGCTCGGCGCCCTGCTTGAGCAGCTCGGTGGAGACCGAGAAGGGGGAGCAGGGGGCGACGGCGACCTGGGTCATCGAGTCGAAGGACGCGTCGTGGAACTTCTTGACGGTCGCCTCGGTGTCGGCCAGCGCACCTTCGAGGGTCTCGACGGCGTGGTCCGGCGGCAGGCCGCCGTCCTTCTCGCTGCGGTCCATCGAACCGCGGGCGAGGGTGAAGCGGACGCCCATCTCGGACGCGGCCCGGATGATCGAGCCGGACAGGTCGCCGGAGCCCTTGGGGAAGACGTAGTGGTGGTCCATGGCGGTGGTGACACCGCCCTTGGCCATCGCGGCGAGGGAGCCCTGCGCGGCCGTGTACGTCATCTGCTCGTCGATGCGCGCCCACGTCGGGTACAGGGCGACGAGCCAGTTGAAGAGGTTGTGGTCGGTGGCCAGGCCGCGCGTGATCCACTGGTAGAAGTGGTGGTGCGTGTTGACCAGACCGGGGGTCACGAGGTGCCCGGTGCCGTCGATCCGGCGGACCACGTTTTCGAGGTTCTCGGGGGCCTTGCCCGCACCGATGAATTCGATCTTGTTGCCGGCGACGACGACGTGGCCCGAGGCGTACTCGGTGTCATGGGCGTCGACGGTCGCGATCGCACAGTTCTCGATGACGATGCGCGGGGCGGCGCTGTCATGGGCTGCCGATGCTGCCATGGGACTTCCTCGTGCTTTCAGTGGCGGTGCGGGCACGGCAGGACCCAGGGGATTTGAGTGCCGGAGCCGGGGCCTTGGCAGCTGACAGTACTGCCGGCCCGTGGGGTGCGTCCGGGTGCCGATTCAGGAAGTTGGGTCGTGTCGCACGGTCCCGGGGCCACTGCGGAGAGCCCCGGGACGCGCGTGCCGCGCTCTTAGAGGTTGGTCATGTCCACCGGAATGCGCGCGTCGGCGCCGTCCCGCAGGATCGTGGCCTCGATCAGACCGTACGGACGGTCCGCGGCGAAGTACACCTCGTTGTCGTTCTTGAGGCCGAAGGGCTCCAGGTCGACGAGGAAGTGGTGCTTGTTCGGGAGCGAGAAGCGGACCTCGTCGATCTCCGAACGGTGGTTGATGATGCGCGAACCCATCTGGTAGAGGGTCTGCTGCAGCGAGAGGGAGTAGGTCTCGGCGAAGGCCTGCAGCATGTGCTTGCGGGTCTCGGCATAGGACTTCTCCCAGTTGGGCATCCGCTGCTCGTCGTCCGACCAGTTGAAGCGCCAGCGGCCCGACACCTGGGTGGCCAGGATGCGGTCGTACGCCTCCTGCAGGGTCGTGTACTTGTCCTTCACGTAGCCCCAGAACTCGGAGTTCGTGGAGTTCATGACGACCAGGTCCTTGAGACCGGAGATGACCTCCCAGTTCTGGCCGTCGTAGGTGATCTGGGTGACGCGGGTCTCCTGGCCCTGGCGGACGAAGGAGTGCTTGACCTCGTCGGCGCCGATGAACTTGGAGTTCGCGTCGGACGTGGCGATCCGCTCCCAGGCGTACTCCTCGATCCGGATGCGCGCGCGCTGGATCGGCTCCTGGCTGCCCACGAACCAGCGGGCCAGGTGGATGCCGAACTGCTCGGCGGACTCGATGCCGTACTCCTTGGCGAACGCATACACCGTGTTCTTGGTGGTGTCCGTCGGCAGGACGTTGGCGTTCGAGCCGGAGTAGTGGACGTCGTCCATGTCGCCGGAGAGGGCGACCGAGACGTTCAGGTCCTTGATGTGGTGCGTGTCGCCGTCCCGCGTGATCTTGACGACGCGGTTCTCTGCTTTGCCGTACTGGTTCTGGCCCAGAATCGTGGCCATGCTAGCTCCCTCGGTAAACGGAGTAGCCGAACGGGTTGAGCAGCAGCGGTACGTGGTAGTGCTCGCCCGGGTTCACCGCGAACGTGATGGTGACCTCGGGGAAGAACGTAGCGCTGTCCCTTACGCGGGGGGCGTCCTGCTGCGCCTCGGCTTGCTTCTTTGCGAAGTACGTCTCGGTCTCGAAGTCGAGACGTACGTGGGTGGTGCCCTCCGGCAGTGCCGGCAGGTCCTTGCAGCGCCCGTCCGCATCGGTGGCGGATCCGCCCAGGGCCACCCACTCGCCGCCCGGTCCCGTACGGGCCGACAGGGAGATGGCGACGCCCTCGGCGGGCCTGCCGATGCTGGTGTCCAGGATGTGCGTGGACACGGACGCGGTGGTCTCGGTGCTCATGGTCGGACTCACTCTCCTTCTACGAGGCGGGTCAGGCGGATCTTGTTGATCTTGACGAGCTCGCCGCGGGCGATGTCCCGCTCCTGCTCCGGCGAGTTGTCGATCCGGACCTTGACTGCGTCCCGCATGAACTCACCGGTCGCACCGGTGGCGCAGATGAGGAAGACGTGGCCGAACTTCTCCTGGTAGGCCAGGTTCAGTTCGAGGAGCTCGTTCCTGAGCTCCTCGGAGGCGCCGGCCATGCCCCGCTGTTCGCGGGCGGAGGTCGGGTCTCCCGGCTTCGGCCGGCCGATCGGCGCGTGGCCTCCCATCGCTTCGGCCAGGTCCTCCGCGGTGAGCTCCGCCATGGCGGCCTCGTTCGCGGCGAACAGGGACTCGGCGGTGGCGAAGGGGCGCTGGGCGAGCATCTTGCTCCCCCACGCCGAGCTGGCGCACACCTCGTGCAGCTCGGCCGAGGCCGCCCTGTCGTCCAAGGTGTTGATCCGGGTGAGACCCGGGGTCGGACTCGAAGTCACGGTAGGCCTCCGTGGCCTGTTGTTGCTTTGACGGGCTGCGCATAGCTAACGCCCTCCGCAACACGGCGTCAACACTTTGTTGAAACTTCCCGTACACAAAAGCCGCCGCCCGGGTGAATGGGGCGGCGGCTCGTCACCGTGAGTCGTAATCCGCTCACGCCTGGGTGTTCTTACTGGGATTTTCCCTGTTCAAGTAGTTGTAGACCGTGAAGCGGCTGACGCCCAGCGCGCCCGCGACCGTCTCCACGCCGTGCCGCACGGAGAAGGCGCCGCGCGCCTCCAGTATCCGGACGACGTCCTGCTTGGACTTCCGGTCGAGCTGGGACAGCGGCATGCCGTGCCGGCGTTCCAGCGCGGCCAGGATGTGGTCCAGCGAGTCCGAGAGCTGCGGCAGGCGCACGGCGAGCAGCTCCCGGCCCTCCCAGGTGAGCACGACGTCGTCGGGCGTGGCCTGCGCCGGATCCATGAGCTCACCGCCCATGGCGTCCACGAGCGGCTTGACCGCCGTGACGAAGGGGTGGTCGCGGGGCTCGGTCATGACGCCTCCTCGCCGATCACGTTGACCTGGAGGGTGACGCGGGTGGCCCCGGCCCCCAGGGAGTCGCGCAGCAGCGCGCTCACGGCGGACAGCACCCGGTCGGCCTCACCCTCCGCGGTGTTGCCGAAGGGGCCGACGTCCACCGCCTCCAGCTGGGCCTTCTGGATGACCTCGCGGGCCGCCACGGCGTGGTCGGGGGCCTCTTCGAGATCGAAGGGCTCGGTCGTGAACTCCACTCTCAATCGCACGCGGCTCAAGCTACCGCGCCGTCTCGATTTTTCGGCAGTCCGCACTTGACATCCGCGCGGAACCCCATGCAGTCTTCCATCAAGCAGAAAACAACTTCCGCAATACGGAAGGAGCGCACACCCCTCATGGGATACACGGACCAGCGCTTCGATGTGAACCTGTCGATCCTCTTCACGGAACTCCCGCTTCTGGAGCGCCCCGCGGCCGCCGCCGCGGCGGGCTTCACGGCGGTCGAGCTGTGGTGGCCCTGGATCGAGACCCCCACCCCCGCTCAGGAGGAGCTCGACGCCCTCAAGAAGGCCCTTGAGGACGCCGGCACCCAGCTGGTGGGCCTGAACTTCTACGCCGGCCGCCTGCCGGGCCCGGACCGCGGCGCGGTCTCGGTACCCGGTGAGGAGTCGGACCGCTTCAACGCCAACATCAACGTCGCGGCGGACTTTGCCGCCTCGGTCGGCTGCAAGGCGCTCAACGCCCTGTACGGCAACCGCGTCGAAGGCGTGGACCCGGCCGCCCAGGACGAGCTGGCCCTGAAGAACCTGGTCGTGGCGGCGCAGGCCGCGGACCGCGTGGGCGCGATCCTCCTGATCGAGACCCTCAACAAGCCCGAGTCGCCGCTCTACCCGCTGGTGAGCGCCCCGGCCGGCATCGAAGTGGTGGACAAGGTGAACCAGGCCACCGGCCTCGGCAACGCCAAGTTCCTGCTCGACCTTTACCACCTGGCGATGAACGATGAGGACCTCTCCGAGGTCATCGAAAAGTACGCCGCCAAGACCGGGCACGTCCAGATCGCGGACAAGCCGGGACGGGGGGCTCCGGGCACCGGCGAGCTGCCCCTGGAAGAGCTGCTCGACCAGCTGAAGAAGGCCGGATACGAGGGCTACGTGGGGCTTGAGTACAAGGCCGAGGACGCCGCCGCCTCCTTCGCCTGGCTGCCGGCCGAGGCCCGCGCCGCCCAGTAGGGGGACGAAGTCCGGGCGATCAGCCAGGCACCTCACGCACTTTTCGTACGAAGCATTAAGAGAAGGACCCTCATCATGAGCAACCCCGCTGCGCTCCCGTCGATCGCCTGGATCGGTCTCGGAATCATGGGCTCCCCCATGTCCGAGAACCTGCTGAAGGCCGGCTACCCGGTCACCGGCTTCACGCTGGAGCAGGACAAGCTGGACCGCCTGGCCGCCGCCGGCGGCACCGCGGCCGGATCGATCGCCGAGGCCGTCAAGGACGCCGACGTGATCATCACGATGGTGCCCGCCTCCCCGCAGGTCGAGGCCATCAACTACGGCCCCGAGGGCATCCTGGAGAACGCCAAGTCCGGCGCGCTGATCATCGACATGTCGTCGATCACCCCGCAGACCTCCGTGGACCTGGCGAAGAACGCCGCCGAGAAGGGCATCCGCGTCATCGACGCCCCGGTGTCCGGCGGCGAGGCCGGCGCCATCGAGGCCGTCCTGTCGATCATGGTGGGTGGCGAGCAGGCGGACTTCGACGCCGCCCTGCCGATCCTGGAGACCCTCGGCAAGACCATCGTCCTGTGCGGCCCGCACGGCTCCGGCCAGACGGTGAAGGCCGCCAACCAGCTCATCGTCGCGGTGAACATCCAGGCGTGTGCCGAGGCCGTCGTCTTCCTGGAGAAGTCGGGCGTGAACCTCACCGCCGCCCTGGACGTCCTCAACGGCGGCCTGGCCGGCTCCACGGTGCTGACCCGCAAGAAGGACAACTTCCTGAACCGCGACTTCAAGCCCGGCTTCCGGATCGACCTGCACCACAAGGACATGGGCATCGTCACCGACGCCGCCCGCAACGTCGGTGCCGCCCTCCCGGTCGGCGCGGTCGTCGCCCAGCTGGTCGCCTCCCTGCGCGCCCAGGGTGACGGCGGCCTGGACCACTCGGCCCTGCTGCGCGCCGTCGAGCGCCTCTCCGGCGCCCAGGTCTGAGGTCCCCCGCCGGGCCCCCACGGGGCCCGGACCGCCCCCTCGCGCAGGGGGCACCGAGTCTCCGGACGGTGCCGGTGCTGACACCTGTCCTGTCGCGCCCAAGCGTCGGCACCGTCCGGGTCATCTCACCCCACAACTTCGTTCAACAAACTGTTGACGTTTAGTTCTTGCCGAATTTAGGCTGTTCCGCATGACGGAAGACGCTTTCCGTCAGCAGTTACCCGTACGGAAGGTCACCATGTCGAAGCGCACGCTGACGACCGAGTCCGGCGCCCCGGTCGCCGACAATCAGAACTCCGCCACCGCCGGCGTCGGTGGCCCGCTCCTGATCCAGGACCAGCAGCTCCTGGAGAAGCTCGCCCGCTTCAACCGCGAGCGCATCCCGGAGCGCGTGGTGCACGCCCGCGGCTCGGCGGCGTACGGCTACTTCGAGGTGACCGACGACGTCACCGCGTACACCAGTGCCGCCTTCCTCAACACGGTCGGCAAGAAGACCGAGACCTTCCTGCGGTTCTCCACCGTCGCAGACTCCCTCGGCGGCGCGGACGCGGTGCGCGACCCCCGTGGCTTCGCCCTGAAGTTCTACACCGAAGAGGGCAACTACGACCTCGTCGGCAACAACACCCCGGTGTTCTTCATCAAGGACCCGATCAAGTTCCCCGACTTCATCCACTCCCAGAAGCGCGACCCCTTCACGGGCAAGCAGGAGCCGGACAACGTCTGGGACTTCTGGGCGCACGCCCCCGAGGCGACGCACCAGATCACCTGGCTGATGGGTGACCGCGGCATCCCGGCGTCGTACCGCCACATGAACGGCTACGGCTCCCACACGTACCAGTGGACGAACGAGAAGGGCGAGGCCTTCTTCGTCAAGTACCACTTCAAGACCAATCAGGGCATCCGCTGCCTCTCCGGCGAGCAGGCCGCAGAGCTGGTCGGCAAGGACGCGAACTCGCACCAGACCGACCTGCTCCAGGCCATCGAGCGCGGTGTGAACCCGAGCTGGACGCTCTACGTCCAGATCATGCCGGCCGCCGAGGCCGCGGACTACCGCTTCAACCCGTTCGACCTCACCAAGGTGTGGCCGCACGCCGACTACCCGCTGCAGCGGGTGGGCCGCCTGGTCCTCGACCGCAACCCGGACAACGTCTTCGCCGAGGTCGAGCAGTCCGCCTTCTCCCCGAACAACTTCGTCCCGGGCATCACCGCCTCGCCGGACAAGATGCTCCAGGGCCGCCTGTTCGCCTACGCGGACGCCCAGCGCTACCGCCTCGGTGTGAACCACACCCAACTGCCGGTCAACGCCCCCAAGGCGACGAAGGCCGACAACTACGGCCGCGACGGCGTCATGGCGCTGCGCAACGGCTCCCGCCACGACAAGAACTACGAGCCCAACTCGCACCAGGGCCCGTCCGAGACCGGACTGGCGCTGGGCGCCCCCAGGGCCGTCTCCGGCTACACGGGCACCCACGAGACCCCGGCCCACACCAAGGACGACGACTTCTTCCAGGCCGGTGAGCTCTACCGCCTGATGTCGGAGGCCGAGAAGGAGCGCCTGGTGGCGAACATCGCCGGCGGCCTCTCCCAGGTCACCCTTGAGGACGTCATCGAGAAGAACCTGGCTCACTTCCACGCCGCCGACGCCGACTACGGCCGTCGCGTCGAGGAAGCCGTGCGCGCCCTGCGCGACGCCTGAGCCGACAGGGATGTACCGGGGGCCTGACGGGAGGTCAGGCCCCGGGTGCTGGGCCCGAACCGTGAACCCGGATGAGGGGTGGTACACGGCGAGGGCAGGACGAGGACCGTGGCAGGCGTGCGAGCCAGTGCGGTGGTAATGGGTTCCGAGGCCCGTCTCTTGACCTGAGGGAGACGGTGCCGGAGTTCTCGTCGCCCGCCCGCCACGGTCCCAGCCACTCCCCCTTCTCTTCCCACAGGGGCTGCGCACAGAGCGCCCTGCGGGAAGCGGAGAAGGAAACCTTCCTCCCCACACAACTCCGCCCGGCGGTGCGAACGTCCTGTCGCGCCAGCCTCGCACCGTCGGGCGGTAACAACCAGAGCGCCGAGTCACGGACGGTCCCGTGACTCGGCGCTTTGTCGTACCCGTCCGGATGGCCGAACCCGTCCGGATGCCGTCACCGTGGGGTGGCCGTCACCGTGGGGTGGCCGTCACCGTGGGGTGGCAAGCGCCGTGGGGTGGCCGGCCTCCGGTCGGGCAGGTGCCGGCGCCGGGTTGGGCGTCCGGGGCCCCGCCGTCGAGGGACCCGGCGCACCGCGGCCGCACCGGAGCGCGGGCCGTGCACGGCACTTCCGGGCGGTTCGAGGACCACGAAGGGCCGTTTCCGGCCGGTCGAGGCCGAAGGCCGTTCCCGGCCTCCCGGGGCGGCCACGTACGGGAGCCGCCCACCGCACGTCCCGGTCCCGGTGGGCGGGCCCCGGTGCGCGGGGAACCGGGCGTCACGCGGCATCGCACGGCCGGGCCGGGCCCGGGGGAGCCGGTCAGCACGCTCGCGGCGCCGGAGAGCGCGTACGGGACGCACACGGGGGCGCGAGCCTCCTGAGGAGATCCCCGCCCGGCCCCCGCCGGCCACTGCAGCACCCCGGAGCCGGCCTCCAGCAGTACCCCGAGACCGGGCTCCGCCTCCGCCGCGGCCCACGGCGCGCGAGGACCGGCCGGAAGCACGACGCGCCGCGACCCCCGCCCTCCTCGTGGGGGACGGGGGTCGCGGCGTACGGCCGGAGCCGGGGATCAGACCTTCAGGGCCTTGATCGCGGTCGGGGCGTGACCGGGCTCGGTCGCGAGCTCCTCGAACTCGGTGACGTCGCTCATGTCGACGGTCTTGCTCATCGAGATGTTGGTGATGCGCTCCAGGATGGCCTCGACGACGACCGGGACCTGGAACTCCTGGGCCAGCTTCTTGGCCTGCTCGAAGGCGGCACCCAGCTCGTTCGGGTCGGTGACGCGGATGGCCTTGACGCCGAGGCCCTCGGCGACCTTGACGTGGTCGACGCCGTAGGCGCCGATCTCCGGGGTGTTGATGTTCTCGAACTCGAGGTTGACCTCGAAGTTGATGCCGAGACCGCCCTGCGCCTGACGGATCAGGCCGAGGTAGGCGTTGTTGACGAGGACGTGGACGTAGGGGACCTTGTGCTGGGCCGCGACCGCCAGCTCCTCGATCATGAACTGGAAGTCGTAGTCGCCCGAGAGCGCGACGATCGGGGTCTGCGGGTCCGCGGTGGCGGCACCGATGGCGGCCGGGATGGTCCAGCCGAGCGGACCTGCCTGGCCGCAGTTGATCCAGTGGCGCGGCTTGTAGACGTGCAGCATCTGCGCGCCGGCGATCTGGGAGAGGCCGATCGTGGTGACGTAGCGGGTCTCGGGGCCGAACGCCTTGTTCATCTCCTCGTAGACGCGCTGCGGCTTCATGGGGATGTTGTCGAAGTGCGTGCGGCGCTGCAGGGTGGCCTTGCGCTCCTGGGCGGAGGCGGCCCAGGCGGAGAAGTCCGGCAGCTTGCCCTCCGCCTTGAGCTCCTTGGCGACCTCGATGAAGAGCTCCAGCGCCGCCTTGGCGTCGGAGGCGATGCCGAAGTCCGGGGCGAAGATCTTGCCGATCTGGGTGGGCTCGATGTCGACGTGGACGAACGTGCGGTCGCCCAGGTACGCGTCCAGGTTGTAGCCGGTGTGACGGTTGGCCCAGCGGTTGCCGATGCCGAGGACGACGTCCGACTCCAGGAAGGTCGCGTTGCCGTAGCGGTGCGAGGTCTGGACTCCGACCATGCCGGCCGCCAGCTCGTGGTCGTCCGGGATGACGCCCCAGCCCATCAGGGTGGAGATGACCGGGATGTTGGTCAGCTCGGCGAACTCGACCAGCAGGTCGGAGGCGTCGGCGTTGATGATGCCGCCGCCGGCGACGATCAGCGGGCGCTCGGACTCCAGCAGGAAGCTCAGGGCCTTCTCGGCCTGCGCCCGGCTGGCCTGCGGCTTGTAGACCGGCAGCGGCTGGTAGGTCGCCGGGTCGAACTCGATCTCGGTCAGCTGGACGTCGATCGGCAGGTCGATGAGGACCGGGCCGGGACGGCCGGAGCGCATGAGGTGGAACGCCTGCTGGAAGACGCCGGGGACCTGTGCGGCCTCCAGGACCGTCGTGGCGGCCTTGGTGACCGGCTTGGCGATGGCGGCGATGTCGACGGCCTGGAAGTCCTCCTTGTGGAGCTTCGAGACCGGGGCCTGACCGGTGATGCACAGGATCGGGATGGAGTCCGCGATGGCCGAGTACAGGCCGGTGATCATGTCGGTGCCGGCCGGGCCCGAGGTACCGATGCAGACGCCGATGTTGCCCGCCTTGGCCCGCGTGTACCCCTCCGCCATGTGCGAGGCGCCCTCGACGTGGCGGGCGAGCGTGTGGTTGATGCCGCCCACGTTCTTGAGCTCGCGGTAGAAGGGGTTGATCGCAGCACCGGGAACACCGAACGCTTGTTCGACACCCTCGAGCTTGAGGATCTCAACTGCAGCAGCGGCGGCTGTCATACGAGGCATCAGGTTCTCCTGCGGGTCTGGCGGGTCAGGCTTTTCCGTAATCCGGAAGTTTTGTTCTGCTATACGGAACAAGCTAAGCGGCGTCTTCTTCGGCGTCAAGGCGGTGAAGGGCCCCGGAAGCCGCCAAATGCCGCATCTCGCTCGACGACTTGTACAAATCGCCGATCAGCCGACGGGAACGGGGCGGAAATGGCCTGCGCGCTCGCCCCGGTGGTCGCCGGTGGTGGAGCATGGACCCACGCACGGCGACGGAGGGGGCCAGGGGTCATGGCGGAAGCGGTACCGGTGCGCTGCCCGGCGTGCCTGCGCGAGAACGGCTACATCGCGCCGGTCTTCCCCTGCGCCTGCGGCAGCCCGGTCGATCCGCCGCTCGACCTGTCGGTGCCACCGGAGCAGCTGACCCACCGCACCTGGTCGGACAGCTGGGTGACGGTGCGGTGCACGGCCTGCGGGCGGGACAGCGAGTGGCCGCAGCCCGAGCTGGGCTGCGGGTCGTGCGGCACGGTGGTCCGGCTGCCGGTGCACCCACCCGAAGCCGGGACGGTCCCCGGCGCCACGGCGGCCGCGGGATCCGCCACGGGATCCGCCACGGACCCCGCCCCCGGCCTCGCCCCTCCGGGCCGCACCGCCACGGGGCGTAGCACCACGGGGCGCCCGGCCGCACCGCCGGGCATGGACCCGGACCCGGCGCACATACCGCCGCCTGCGACGGCTGCCGTCCCGCGGCCCGCATTCCGCCCCGTGACCATCCGGACGGCCCGGGACGCGGTGGCCACCGCCGCGCTGTACCTGCGCTGGCTCGGCTTCCAGGACGTACGGCAGCCCGACGGGCGCCCGATCCCCTCGGCGGCGGTGGACCTGCGGGCGCCGGGGCTGGTGGCCCAGGTGGACCCGACCACCGCGCCGGCCGGACTGCGGGCCGTGGAGTGCGTCTGGCTGAACGGGCTCACGGCCGCGGCGACCAGCGTCTACTTCTCGCTCGCCGGATACGCGGAGGACGCCCGCAGCCGCGCGGACGAGCTCGGCATACCGCTGTTCGTCATGGACCTCACCGGGATGCCGCAGCCGGTCAACGACCCGGCGGACGCGCTGGTCCGCTCAGGGGCGTAGCGGCCGACCCCTTAGGCTCGGGGCGTTACCTGCCGACTGGCCGAGGAGAGTCCCGTGAGCCTGTACGACATCCCGCTGACCACCCTGTCCGACGAACCCACGAGCCTGGCCGCGCACAAGGGCAAGGCGATCCTCCTGGTGAACACCGCGTCGCAGTGCGGGCTCACCCCGCAGTACTCGGGCCTGGCCCGCCTGCAGTTCGCGTACGAGCAGAAGGGCTTCACGGTCATCGGCGTGCCCTGCAACCAGTTCGGCGGGCAGGAGCCCGGCAACGCCGAGGACATCCAGACCTTCTGCGCGGCCGGCTTCGGTGTCACCTTCCCGATGCTGGAGAAGTCCGAGGTCAACGGCGAGAACCGGCACCCCCTCTACCAGGAGCTGGTGAAGACCCCCGACGCGGACGGCGCGGCGGGGGACATCCAGTGGAACTTCGAGAAGTTCCTCATCTCCCCCGCCGGCGAGGTCGTGGCACGCTTCCGTCCGCGCACCGAACCGGAGTCCCCCGAGGTCATCGCCGCGATCGAGGCGCACCTGCCCGCGTAGCCCGCATGGCCCGCGCCTCCCGCACAGCCGGCCGGCCCGCCGGGGTACCCGCGTAGGGGACCCCGCCCTCCGGGCCCTCGCGTACCGTCGCGTACGGGCTCGCGCACAGGGCCGCGTACGGGCGCTCGCACAGGGCCCGGGGGCGCCGCACCGCCCGGCCGGGCCCGGCCACCCCCGCCGCCCGGCGGCTCAGCCCAGGTCGGCCTCGCGGTACTCCGCCACCGAGCCCGCCGCCGTGAGTTCCCGCAGCTCGACCCGCCGGATCTTGCCGGACACGGTCTTCGGGAGCTCGCCGAACTCGATGCACCGGATCCTCTTGTACGGGGACAGCACGGCGCGGGAGTGCTCGAACAGCACCCGGGCGGTCTCCGGCCCCGGCTCCCAGCCGCCCGCGAGGGTGACGTACGCCTTCGGGACGGCCAGCCGCAGCTCGTCCGGGGCCGGGACGACGGCGGCCTCGGCGACCGCCGCGTGCTCCAGCAGCGCGCTCTCCAGCTCGAACGGGCTGATCTTGTAGTCGGAGGCCTTGAAGACGTCGTCGGAGCGCCCGACGTAGGTGAGGTATCCGTCGGCGTCCCGGGCGGCGATGTCGCCGGTCCGGTACAGCCCGTCCGCCATGGCCTCCGCGGTGCGCTCGGGGTCGTCGCGGTAGCCGGTCATCACCCCGGCGGGGCGGGCCCGCAGGTCCACGCACAGCTCGCCCTCGTCGGGGGATTCCTTGCCGGTGACCGGGTCCAGCAGGACGATCCCGTAACCGGGCGCCGGGCGGCCCATGGAACCGGGCTTGACCGGAGCGCCGGGGAAGTTGCCCACCTGGAGCGTGGTCTCGGTCTGGCCGAAACCGTCGCGGATGGTGACGCCCCAGGCCTCCCGGACCTTCTCGATGACCTCGGGATTGAGCGGCTCGCCGGCGGCGACGGCCTCCCGCGGAGGCCGGGCCAGCCGGGTGAGGTCGGACTGGATCAGCATCCGCCACACGGTGGGCGGGGCGCAGAAGGTGGTCACCCCGTGCCGGTCCATCTCGGCCATCAGGCGTTCGGCGTCGAAGCGGGCGTAGTTGTGCACGAAGACGGTGGCGCCGGCGTTCCAGGGGGCGAAGAGGTTGGACCAGGCGTGCTTGGCCCAGCCGGGCGAGGCGATGTTGAGGTGCACGTCGCCGGGGCGCAGTCCGAGCCAGTACATGGTGGACAGGTGCCCGATGGGGTACGAGGCGTGGGTGTGCTCCACGAGTTTGGGGCGGTCGGTGGTGCCGGAGGTGAAGTAGAGCATCAGGGGGTCGGTGGCGAGGGTCTCCCCGTCGGGGACGAAACCGCCCTCGGCTCCCGGGGCGTCGGCGGCGGCCGTGGCGTCGGCCAGCGACAGCCAGCCGGTGGGGATCCGCTCCCGGCCACCGGCGGCGATCCGGGTGTAGCCGCCGGGCACGTCGTCGAACTTGGCCGTGTCCTCGGCGCGCGCGACGACGTGGCGCACGTGGCCGCGCTCGACCCGGTCGCGCAGGTCGGCCGCGCCGAGGAGGGGGGTGGCGGGGATGACGACGGCGCGCAGCTTCATCGCGCCGAGCATCACCTCCCACAGCTCGCGCTGGTTGCCGAGCATGACGAGGATCCGGTCGCCCGGTACGACACCGCGGGCGCGCAGCCAGTTGGCGGTCGCGTCGGAGAGCGCGGAGAGCTGCGCGAAGGAGAGGGCCTCGCTGCTGCCGTCCTCCTCGACGATGCGCAGGGCGTCGGCGTCGTTGCCGGCGGCGATGTGGTCGAACCAGTCGAGGGCCCAGTTGAAGCGGTGGGGGCGGGGCCAGGTGAATCCGGTGTGGGCGGCTTCGTAGTCGCCGCGTCGCTCCAGCAGGAAGTCCCGCGCGGCGAGGAACTGGGCGGTGGCGCTGCTGCGGGCACTTTCGATCGTCATGGCAGGTATCGTGCCGCGTTCGCCGTACCGACCACCAGGGCCGCGTCAGCCGCGAGTTGACCGCCTGCCGTACGTCGGGCACGCCTCGGGCACGCCTCGGCGGCGGCTCAGTGGCGGATCGGCGCGAACCGTACGGACGGGGCGGGCCGGCCGGTCCCC
Organism: Streptomyces sp. NPDC058880; assembly: GCF_042742535.1. NCBI lineage: Bacteria > Bacillati > Actinomycetota > Actinomycetes > Kitasatosporales > Streptomycetaceae > Streptomyces > Streptomyces sp. NPDC058880. Next base: position 92,706 of record NZ_JBHYMC010000017.1, on the reverse strand, counting down.
CCGGGCGGCGCGCCCATGTCGGCGATCAGCTTCTCCCCCTCGGCGACGATCTCCTGCTCGGCCGCCTTCGGTACGCTGCCGAACAGTTCGACGGTGAGCGCCGCGCCCTCCAGCTTCCACAGGCCGGCGAGGAAACCGTCCACGAGCAGGGTGCAGTGGGCCTGGTTCCCGGTCCAGCTGCGCCCCTTGACCTCGGGGGCGACCAGGCGGGTGCGGTCGGCGTGCGAGAGCAGGAGGTTGTCGAACTCCGGGAGGAAGCGTGGCGGCGCCGGGGTGTCGGCGCCGGGCCGGGGCGCGTCGGGCAGGTCGAAGAGCTCCACACCCTTCTCGTCGCGGAAGACCGCCAGTCCCGGCCGCAGCCGCTCGAAGGCCTCGCGCAACCGGGTCAGCCCGGCCCAGGTCTGCATGTCCTTGACGGAGGCGGGCCCGAAGGCGGCGAGGTAGCGCAGCACGACGTCGTCCACGGGCTGAGCGGCCCCGGCGGGCCGGCCGAGCCAGTTCTCGATGGTGGTGAGCCGTACCTGGCCGCTGCGTCCCCACACCCCGCGGGGCGTGACCTGGACCAGAGGCAGCCGGCAGCGCGCCGCGACGGACAGGGACTGCGGGTCGGCGCCGGGCCATTCCTCCAGCAGGTCCGCGCGGATCTCGGCCATGGTGCGCGGCGCGCTGTCGACGAAGGCCCGTGCCCGGTCGGCCAGCCGGTCCAGGTCCACCCCGGCGAGGCCCTTGCGGAAGTGGTCGATCTCGCGGTCACGGGCGGGCTGGACGAGCGGGCGCAGGGTGAGGGCGTCGTACGCGGTGTGGGTGTGGATGGTGGAGCGCATGGTGACCATCCGGACCACCTCACGGGACTCCATCAGCCCGGCCAGTTCGGCGGGCTGGAAGCGGGCGAGCCGGGCGTGCAGCTGGAAGTAGGGCGGTCTGACGTTCTGTGCCTGCAGCCCGAGCAGGTGGGTGACGGCGTCCCGCGCGGACAGCTCGGCACGGCTCAGCAGCAGCTGGCGGGCGAGCGTGGCACGGTTCAGTGCGCGGGTGTCGAGTACGGGAGGTGTCGTCCTGGAGGCCATGGCAGCAAGCTATCCGCCCTTGCGGACACGGAGTGTCCGCAACTCGGTACCGGAATCTCGGCCTGAATCCCGACCACGCCGGAACCCGGCCCCCATTCCCCACCAGCGAAGGCATCGGAACGTCCTGCCTCCACCATGAGCACCCCGGAGGGCGAGGCCGGTGAACCCCCTCGTCCCCACCGGCCTCGACCGGCACCGCCGGAGCCCCGGCGGGAGCGTCGAGCTGTTCCTCGACGTCCGCGTCGGCGAGCGGCCCGGAGTACCGGCCCGCACGATGACCGACCGCCGCGCCCCGACCGGCGACGATTCGACTTCGGAGGCCGGATTGGCTGGAAAGAATCCGGGGAGAATGCACATCTCGACCCCACAGGGATTCGAATGACCCCGCGCGCGGATTTCGCCCGGTTATGCGAATATCCGGGAACCAGGCGACCGGATTCAGGCCACCTGAGTCGATTGGGTCTTGTTCGAGCCCCGCCTGGGCCGATGCGGCCGAGCAGCACCTCCCCATTCGACGCAAAAGCCCAACACGCTCCCGTCACCAATGAACTGGACGCCGCGGCCACGCCGCCGCCACCTGCCGATGGCGCCCGCCCGAGCTTCGATTGACGGCCTCTCGGATTGATGTGAGGGATTGCCGCTCCTCTCGTGAAGAAGTGCTTGACGGATCAACGGATAGAGGGGCGGCCGATGGGAGATGCGGGCTCGAAAGGCCCATGTCAACCTGCTCCCGTCACAGCCGGGTTGGGCGGATGCGGCACCAAGGCAGGCGTCCGATGGGGCGGAGATCCGGTGATAGCATCCCCACATCTGTGATCTTGATCCGTTTTTACACAGATACTGATTGTGATCGGCGTCACGTTCTCTGCATAACAGCAGGTGAACTGTGCTGATCAGCTGTGTTGCGGGGCCTCGCGAGGTGTATCTGCAGCCGTCCGCATGTCATGCGCCGGGAAAGGTTTCCATGAATCGAGACGCACTTGTGTGGTGCCTGGTTGCGGTGGCGGCGATATCCGTCGCCGCGGTCGTGGCACTCGTCGCCCGCAACAGAGCGCTGGAGGCGAAGAAGGAGCACACCGAGACCGACCTGAGGCAGCAGCTGCTCGCGGTGGACAGCCACCTGCACTCCTCACGCGCCGAGCTGCAGGCCTTCCGGAACGAGCAGGACGCCGCGATCCGCGAGGCCAAGGAAGCAGCGGAGGAGAACACCAAGTCCGTCCTCAAGGGCGCCGCGAGTCTCCTGCAGAGCCTCGCCGCCGAGCAGACGACGCTGCTGGACGCGATCCAGCGCAAGTACGGTGGACACGCCGTCCTCAGCGACCTGTTGGACGTCAACCACGCCAACGCCCAGATGGCGCGCAAGGCCCAGGGCATCGCCGTCATGTGCGGTGCGCCGCTCGGCCGGCGCAACCGGCCCGCCAGCGTCTACGACGTGGTGCGCAGCGCTCAGGGCCAGATCCGCAACTTCCACCGGGTCGCGATCATGCAGCAGACCGGTCTCGCCCTCAAGGCGTCCGCGGTCGCGCCCGTCGCGCTCGCCGTGGCGGAACTGCTCGACAACGCCGCCAGCTTCTCGCAGCACGACGCGCCGATCGAAGTGACGTTCCAGCGCGTCCAGAACAACCTGTGCATCGTCATCGACGACGCCGGCGTCAGCATGAACGACGAGGACCGGCAGCGGGCGACCGCGCTGCTCTCCGGGGAAGTGACACCCCGACTGTCGCAGCTCGGCACCCAGCCCAAGTTCGGCTTTCCCGTCATCGGACTGATCGCACGTCAGCACGGCTTCAAGGTGGACGTCACCGGAGTCTCCCGGTACGGCGGCGTCAGGGCCGTCGTCCTCTTGCCCGAGGAGCTGTGGACCATGGAGGAGATACCGGCCGTCCAGGAGGCTCCGGTCAGCAACATCCGGCGCACCTCCGAGAATCGGCCCCAGGGTGCGCCTCAGAGCATGCCGCAGAGCGCCCCGTCGCGCACGATGCACGGTCTGCCCAAGCGCGGCGCGCGCCAGGCGCCCATCGCCAGTGTCCCCGATCCCGACCCCCGCCCCGACACCAGCTGGGCGGCGCCACGGAGCCCGGAAGAGACGGGCCGCGCTTCCGGGCGCAGCTTGGGGGCCTTCCAGCGCGGCACGCTCTCGGGCCGCAACCTTGACCCCACCTCGTTCGAAGGGCCCGAAAACGCATGACCGCAGACCTGTCGTGGATGCTAGAGGACATCGTGGACAACGTGCCCCGGGCACGTCACGCCGTCCTGCTGTCCGCGGACGGCCTCCCTCGCGGTGCGACGGAAGGCCTAGCCGAGAACGATGTGCGCACCATCTCCGCCGCCATGGCCGGAATGCAGTCGCTCAGCCGGGCGACGGCCCACTTCGCCGGACCGGGGAACGACCGGCAGTGGAACCAGACCATCATCGAGTTCTCGCACGGCTGGAACTTCCTGATCGGGGCGGGGCAGGGCTCGTACCTCGCCGCCGCGGCCGCGCCTGATGTGGACATGCAGCAGATCTCCTTCCGCATGCACCGCCTCGTGGCCCGGCTGGGCAACAACCTCACCTCGCCGCCGCGGGTGGGCCACGAGGACGCCGGAGGGGCGCGGGGAAACGAGCCCCGGCAGCAGAGCCCCGGTGACGCGAAGTTCGTCCTCGGCGAGCTCGACCGGGTGGTGTCCGAGGTCCAGGGCGCCCGACACGCGGTGCTGCTGGGGTCGGACGGTCTTCCCCGCGGGGCCACCACCGGGATGAGCCGCGATCTGGCGGACACCATCTCCGCGGCCATGACGGGCATCCACGCCTACAGCCGGGTCACCGCCCAGTTCGCGGGGGTCGCCGAGGATGCGGAATGGCGTCAGACGGTCATCGAGTTCCAGCACGGCTGGATCTTCCTGCTGGCCGCCGGCCCCGACGCCTTCCTGGCGGCCGCCGCCGAACAGGTCTGTGACATTGAGGAGTTCACCACCCGACTGCACTCGGTGGTTCCCCGACTGACCGCGACGGCGACACCGGCGAAGGGGACAGGACATGCCTGAGTGGTCCGGACACGACGAAGAACTGGAACTGACGTCTCCGTTAGTGCCCCTCTTCGTGATCACGAACGGACGAGCGCTGCCCCCGGACCACGAGTACGAGCACACGACGCTCGTGACAGCGACGGGGGCGGAGAACGGACAGGTCGCGGCACGCATGCTGTCGCCGGAAGCGGGGCGGGTCATGGACCTGGTCGCGGATGGATTCCTGTCCGTGGCCGAGGTGGCGGGGCACACGCATCTGCCCCTGGGCGTCGTCCGCATCCTGCTGGCGCAGTTGGAGGAAGACGGCCTCATCCTCGCGAGGTCACCGATACCGCGCGCCGAACGTGTCGACAGAGAACTGGTCAGCGCCGTGCTCGAAGGCCTGAAGAATCGATTCGGAGCGTAAACGCGTGTACCTGGATCCAGATGTCTCCCACGCGGTGAAGATCCTCATTGTGGGGCACTTCGGGGTCGGCAAGACCACCTGCATCGGCAGCCTCTCCGAGATCGAGCCCCTGCGGACCGAGGAAGAGATCACCGAGGCCAGCGTGGGCTTCGATGACCTGTCGGGCACGCCCGACAAGACGACCACCACCGTCGCCATGGACTTCGGCCGGCTGACCCTCAGCGACACCCTGGTGCTCTACCTCTTCGGTACGCCCGGCCAGGAGCGTTTCAAGGAGATGTGGGAGGAGCTCTCCCGGGGCGCCCTGGGCGCACTCGTCCTGGTCGATCCGGAGCGGCTGCACGAGTCCTTCCCCGTCCTGGATCTCGTCGAGCGCTTCGGCCTGACGTACGCCATCGCCGTGAACCACTTCGAGGGCACCACGCACTACCCGCTCGACGAGGTGCGCGAAGCGCTGAACCTCACCGACGAGACCCCTGTCGTGGAGTGCGACGTACGGGATGAGAACTCCTCGGCGCAGGCCCTCATCACCCTCGTGAAACACCTCATGTCCCAACTCGGCTAGGAGCGCAGGAATGCAACAGCCACGTGAACCGATGGAGATACCCCCCGGCTGCCCCGCGCACGGGAACGTCCAGATGTACGGTCCCTCGTTCGGAGCCGACCCCGACAGCCACTACGCGCAGCTGCGCCACTACGGGCCCAGCGCGCCCGTGGACATCGCCCCCGACGTCCAGGCCGAGCTCGTCACCAGCTATGACGCCGCCCTGTACGTCCTGCAGAACCCCGCCTCCTTCGTGCGCGACTCCCGCCGCTGGAACGCCCTCAACGAAGGGCGCGTCCCGGCCGGCAGCCCGGCCCTGCCCATGATGGGCTACCGCCCCAACGCCCTCTTCAGCGATGGCGCGGCGCACGCCCGGCTGCGCGGGGCGGTGACCGACAGTCTCGCGACCGTCAACGAGCACCAGCTCATCCGGCAGACGCAGCAGTCCGCCAACTACCTGATCAACCAGTTCAGTACCGACATCCGCGGCCAGGCGGAGCTGATGGCCGAATACGCCCAGCCGCTGCCCCTGCTGGTCTTCAGCGAACTGTTCGGCTGCCCGCCCGAGATCGGCGACCGCGTGATCGCCGGGATCAGCGGCATCTTCGAGGGGACCCCCGGGGCCGACGAGGTGCTCGGCGGGGCGCTCACGGAGCTGATCGCCCTCAAGCGGCGCCGTCCGAAGGACGACCTGACGACGCGCCTGATGGAGCACCCGGCCCAGCTGAGCGACGAGGAGGTCCTGCACCAGCTGGTCACCCTGCTCTCCGGCGGCACCGCGCCGCTGGCCGCGGCCATCGGAACCAGCAGCGCCCTGTACCTCGGGGAGGACTGGCAGGTCGGCCTCCCGGTCGAGGACGCGGTCTCCCAGACCCTCTGGAACTACGCGCCGATCGCCAACTACGCGGCCCACTACCCGACGCACGACGTCGAACTCGGCGACAGGGTGGTCCGGGCCAACGACCCGGTCCTCATCTCGTTCGCCGCGGCCAACACGGACCCGAAGCTGACCGAACACCGCGAACAGCTCAGCGCCAAGGCGCACCTGGCGTTCGGGGCGGGCCCGCACGCCTGCCCCGCCAAGGACCCGGCTTTCATGATCACCGTGACGGCCGTGGAGACGCTGCTCAACCAGCTCCTCGACGTGGAGATGCGGGTCCCGTTCAAGGCGCTCACCTGGGCTCCGAGCCCGTGGAGCCGCACCCTGGTCACCCTCCCGATCCGCTTCACCCCGAAGGCCGCCCCCCAGGCGTCCCAGCAGGCCGGATCGAACGCGGGCCAGGCCTCGCAGCAGCAGGCGGCGGCCTCCTCGCCCGCCGCCGGGCCCGCGCGCACGAGCACCGGTGCCGCGTCACAGCCCAAGGGTGGTTTGTTCAGTCGCTTCCTGGCCTGGACCAGGGGCGAGTGAGCAGAGTGTGATGCTAGTAACCTCCTGCGTGCTCAGTAGAGTGGATGCTCTAACGATCATGTGGGTAGGCATGGCGGCTGGTTCTCAGAAAGGAGCCGCCGTCATGGGGGTTGCCGCAACTCCGTCGTACGACCGCCGGGCGTCCGCCTCCCTCTTCTCCCGTCTGCGGACGGCAAGAGGGCAGGCTGATCCCTTCCCGCTATACGCCGAGCTCCTCGCGCGGGGTGAGGTGGTCCCCGCCCCCTGGGGCGGCTTCGCCGTGACCGGCTTCGCCGCCTGCGACCAGGTCCTGCGCAGTCGTCAATGGCTGGAGCCCGACCGGGAATGGCGTGCGCGCCAGGGGCCCGGGACGCGCTGGAACGCGCCCTCCTCGCGCGAGATGAGCAATACCCTCGCCGCGCTCAACGCCCCGGACCACACCAAGGTGCGCCGGGCGGCGGGCACGTTCGACCGGTCCACCGTCGAGCGCATCGGCCACAATGTGCAACGGACCGCGGATCGGCTCCTCGACGCCTTCACCGAGCGAATACGCACCGGCGAGGCGGACTTCTCGGAGCTCGTCTGCGAGGAGCTGCCGGTCGCCACCATAGGTGACTGGCTCGGGCTGCCGCAGGCCGACTGGCCCACGCTACGCCGGTTGACCCACGATCAGGTCTTCACCCAGGAGCTGCTGCCGTCGGCCAGCCAGCTGGCCCTGTCCGACGCGGCCACCGCCGAACTCCGGGCCTATTTCATGGAGCTGGTGCGCGACCGACGCTCCCACCCCGGGAACGACCCGGTCACCGGATGGATCCGGGCGTGGGACGCGATCGAACCCGACCGGGACAAGGCCGACGAGGCGGTCTACTTCCTGGTCCTGTTCGTCCTGCTGGCCGCCCTGGAAACCACCGCGACCCTCCTCTCGACGATGACGCTGCGGCTCGTCGAGAGCCCCGAGCGCTGGGACATGGTCGCCGACAACCCGGACCTGGTGACCGGGTTCGTCGAAGAAACGCTTCGTCACGACCCGCCCACCCACGTGATCAGCCGGGTCGCCCCGGAGGACACCGTGCTGGGGGGCTTCGAGATCCGCCGCGACGAGATGGTCCACCTCATGGTCGCCGCGGCGCACCGGGACCCGGCCAGGCACCGCGACCCGGACCGGTTCGACCCCGCACGCGTGCCCGGCCACCTCGCCTTCAGCGGCGGCATCCACTACTGCCTCGGCGCGCCCCTGGCCCGCCTCGAAGCCCAGACCCTGCTCCGCCGGCTGATCCGGCGCCTTCCCCGTCTCACTCTTGTACGCCCCCCGTCGATGGCGCCGCGTGTGGCGTTCCGGCGCCTCCTGAACCTGGACGTGGCACTCGCATGATCGAATGGACCCCCTCCCCCCTGCGCACCCGGACCGCGCCCAAGGCGCTCCGCGCCGAGCAGGACGGCCCCGTCCTGCACGTCCGCCTCAACCCCTGGGGGCAGGACGACACGCTGGACACCGCGGTTCTGGACGACCTCATCGCCCTGCTCGACGACCTCCACGACAGACCCGACGTCCGGATCCTGACGCTGTCGTCGCTAGGTCCGGACTTCTGCCTGGGTGCCGACCGCGACGAGTACCAGGAGGCGCTGGGCGACGATCCGTCGGGGGCTGAACTGCGTCGCATCGCCGACAAGGCGCACCGCCTGTGCCAGGCCCTGGAGAACACCCACGCGGTCACCATCGCCCGGCTACACGGGCGGGTCATCGGCGCGGGCCTGGCCCTCGCCGCCTTCTGCGATCTGCGCGCCGGTGCCGACACCAGCCGCTTTCGCATGCCGGAGGTCGGCATCGGGCTACCGCCGGCGTGGGGTGGGGCGATGGGACGCCTGGTCTCCGAGGCCGGCGCCTCCAGGATGCGCGAGCTCATGCTCACCTGCGACGTCTTCGACGCCGACACGGCCCACCGTATCGGTCTGCTGCACCGGACCGCCCCGCTCGACCAGCTGGACGCGGTGGTCGACTCCTGGACCAGGCCCCTCGTCCGACGCTCGCCCGAAGCACTCGTCCTGACCAAACGGATGCTGGCCGGCTACGCACGGGCGGACAGGACGGCAGACGTCTCCCTGCTCGACTCCCATCTCCTGGCAGCTGCTCTCCATCAGCGCGCCAGGGGCTGACCCCTCGCAGGCCGATGCGGGCGCCCGGTCCGCGGACGCCACGCCCACCGGCTCGCCTTCGCGGCGGCCCACGTCCACCTGGCGGGGCGCCCTCGTCGGCTCCGGCGTCTTCCTCTGCGGCACGCCCAGGCCCTTCGCCGCCCCGGCCGGTGCGGATGGCGTGCTCGCCGCGCGTGACCGCTCCCTGACCGAGGCCGCGGCATCGCTGGGGGACGACGCCCCCGGGGCGCGCGTCGTGGTCGTCCCGGCCGAGGGCTACGACGGCATTGCCTGCGTGGCACGCGCGTCCTGCTCCCTCCCACTGCCGCCGGTGGAGGGCTGAGGCCCTTTCACGGCGAGCGGGGAAAGAGCGCGCGGACGAGGGCGAGAGTGCTGAGGGCGAACATCAGCACGCCCAGGGGAACGTGCAACGAGGCCACGTGCGCGACGCCGAGTGCGACCTGGGCCGAGGCGAGGAGGAGGAAGCCGGTGGAGTACAGGATCGGGCGCGGGGACCCGCCGCCCGGGCGCCAGGCGAGGACCGTGGCGAGGACGTACAGCATGGCGGCCGCGTACATCACCTTCGATCCGTAGTCGTGCAGCGTGTAGGCGCGGGACGAGGTCAGCAGCAGGCCCGCGGTGGAGGCCTGGAAGAAGAGCGCGAGGGTCTGCAGGACGGTCGCGGTTCTGAGGAAGGTGCTGCCGCGCGGCGCCGCGGTGGTCGTGGCGGTCATGGTGGGGTCGTCCTCTCCGGTCGTGTGCGGTGGCGGGTATGCCCGCGTTCGTCGGCGTCGAGCCGCGGATCAGGGGTCGCGGGGTGGTGTCCTGGTGCGTGCGGCCTCAAGACACCGCGTCGACCGGCCCTGTGACAACCTGTGGCGCAGATCACCCGGGAACAGGGCGGGGGGCAGGGGCGGTACGCCGCTACGGCAGCGGGCCGAGGGTGACGTGCGGGGAGAGCGCCCGCAGGAAGTCCGGGGCGTCGAACATCTCCCCCGCGGCGGCGACGCCGACGGTGCGGGTACGGCCCGTGAGGACGCGTTCGAGGGCTTCGACGACGAGGGGGGCCGTGACGGCGTAGATGTCCTGGCCATGGGCCACCGCGCGGCGTTCGGCGCCGCCGCGCCGGACGACGGCGTCGACGACGAAGGTCTGGTCGGACCGGCCGCTCGCATCGGCGGCGGCAGGCGCGGGAGTTGCGGGGGCCGCGATGTCCCGGACGGCGTTGGTGGTCATGTAGGTCGTGACCTCCGGGACGGAGAGGTGGGTGGGCACGGTCACCACGTCGGCCATCGTGAACTCCCCGATCACGGGCCGGGTACCGGTCGGCTGCGGGAAGTGCCATTCGAGGGTGGGCGGGGCGTCGGTGCGGTGCTCCCACCGGCCCCCGGTGTAGCGCAGGCGCCCTTCACCGCGCCGCTCCCGGGAGACCGCGCCCGAGAGCCGTGTTCCCGCGGTGGGGTGCCAGCTGCTCAGGCCGTAGGCGATGTGCACCTCGTCGGCCTCGTCCCAGTCGCCCATGGCGGCGGTGGCCAGCAGGTCGCCGAGGCCGCCGAAGAAGGCCATCGCGGGGACGACGATCGCATCGGCGGCCCGCGCCCGGTCGGCGAAGTGGGCGAAGGTGTCGATGTTGGCCTCCAGTTCGGCCGCCACGTCCACGTACGGGATCCCGGCCCGCAGGGCGGCTTCGATCAGCGCGGCGGTCGTCGAGGCGAACGGCCCGGCGCAGTTGACGACGGCGGCCGTACCGGCCAGCGCGCGGTCGAGCGAGGCGGGGCCGTCCACCGTCGCCCGGCGGGCGGCCAGGCCGGTCTCGTCCGCGAGCGCCGCCAGCCCGGCGCTATCGCGGCCGGAGAGTACGGGGACGAAGCCCCGCTCCACCAGCTCCCGCACCACGAACCGGCCGGTGTGCCCGTACGCACCGAACACCGCCACGGCCTGGCCCGCCGCCTGCTGACCCGATCCCATGAACCCGCTCCTTCACCCGTCGAGTTGTGCGACGACGGCCCCGTACGGTCCGCCGCGCTCCGTCAGGAAGATCCTCGCGCGGAGCCACCCGGCCCACGAGTGTCCGGAACGACATGACCCGTACACTTCCGGACGTGACCACTGTTGCGCTGGCCATCACCGACGGCATGCTGCATTTCGAACTTTCCCTGGCGATCGAGGTCTTCGGCTCCGATCTGACCCATATCGTCAACCCCTGGTACGACTTCGCGCTCTGCGGTCCGAGCGCCGTCCAGGTCGACCGCTTCCGCCTCCTCCCCGATCACGGGCTCGACCGGCTCCGGACGGCCGACACCGTGATCGTCCCCGGCTGGGCCGACGTGGACCGGGAGCCGCCCGCCGAGCTCGTGGACGCCGTACGGGCGGCGCACGAGGCGGGGGCCCGGGTGGCCTCGCTGTGCACGGGCGCCTTCGTGCTCGCCGCCGCAGGCCTCCTCGACGGCCGGCTCGCGACGACGCACTGGGCGCACACCGACGAGCTGACCCGGCGCCACCCCCGGGTCACGGTGGATCCCGACGTGCTCTACGTCGACAACGGGAGCGTGCTCACCTCCGCGGGCAAGGCCGCCGCCATGGACCTCTGCCTGCACCTGGTGCGCCTCGACCACGGCTCGGCCGTCGCCAACACGATCGCCCGACGCCTGGTCGTCCCCCCGCACCGTGACGGGGGCCAGGCGCAGTTCGTGACCACTCCCGTGCCCGCTCCCGGCAGCCATCCCCTGGCCCGCCTGTTCCCCTGGGTGTTGCAGCGGCTGGACCAGGCGCTCACGGTGGAGGACCTGGCCCGTCAGGCCGGGATGAGCTCACGCCACCTGGGGCGCCATTTCAGGTCGGTGACCGGCACCACTCCGCTCCAGTGGCTGCTCACCCAGCGCATCCGGCATGCGCAGGAGCTGCTGGAGACCACCGACGACACCGTCGACACCATCGCGGCGGCCACCGGCATGGGCACGGCCACCACCCTGCGCCGCCACTTCGCCCGGACGGTGGGCGTCCCACCGGACACCTACCGCCGTACCTTCCGCACCCGGGCCCGGCCCGCCTCCGTCCCCGTCCCCGTCCCCGCCCTGCCGGACGGCACCGCTGCCGAGGCCTTCGTCCGGCCCGGGTAGGTGCTCGGCGACCCCGGCTTCCGCGCAGCGGCGTACCGCGTCGGTGACGGCCTCCGCGTCGTCACCGCGCCCGCGATGGTGCCGGCGGCGGGCTCGGCGTACGCACCGGGCCGCGCAGCTACCGCCCTCGGGTTTGGGCGGCGCCGGAGGGGTAGCCGCAGGGTAGGGACCAGCGCGCACGGAAGGGGTGTGAGCGGTCATGGGTGGTGACACGGGTGACAGGAAGAGCCGTACGCCGGACAGCGGGCACAAGGCGCGGATCCGGGGGCGGTCGCCGGATCCGGGCCGGATGAGGACGGGCGGCCGGCCGCGCTCCCCGGACGAGATCGCGCACGAGCGGGGACGCGAGGACGCGACGATGCGGGACGTGATGCGGGACCTGGACGAGCGGGACCTCGACGACATGCGGGACGACCGCTGACCCGGCCCGCCCGGCAGCCGGCCCACCGCCGTACCGGACTCGCCCGCCGGCGAGTCCGGTACGGCGGGTCCGGAACGGCCCGGGTGCGTCGTCAGCAGATGCGCGGCAGCTGCTCGCCGATCGGGAGGTCGACCACGCGGGTGCCGCCGAGCGCGGTACGGGCCACCACCAGGCCCGGGTGGGCCTCCACGGCCTCGCCGACGACGGCCGCGTCGCGGCCCAGCGGGTGGGCGCGCATGGCGTCCAGTACGGCCTCGGCGTGCTCGCGCGGAACGAAGGCCACCAGCTTGCCCTCGTTCGCCACGTACAGCGGGTCGAGGCCGAGGATCGCGCACGCGTTGGCAACGGCTTCGGGCACCGGGACGCTGCGCTCGTGGATCACGACACCGGTGCCGGAGGCGGCCGCGATCTCGTTCAGCGAGGCGGCGAGGCCGCCCCGGGTGGGGTCGCGCAGGACGTGCAGGTCGGGGGTGACGGCGAGCATGCTCTGGACCAGACCGCCCAGGGCGGCGCAGTCGCTCTCGACGTCCACGCCGAATTCCAGGCCCTCCCGGACGCTCATGATCGCCACTCCGTGAAGGCCGATCCCGCCGCTGACGATCACGACGTCGCCCGGTACGACCCGCTGCGGACGCAGGTCCACCCCGTCGGGGATGATGCCGATGCCCGCGGTGTTGATGTAGACGCCGTCGCCGTGGCCCGCCTCGACGACCTTGGTGTCGCCGGTGGCGATCTCCGCGCCCGCCGCCCGGGCGGCGGCGCCCATGGCCTCGGCCACCCGCGCGACCACGGGCATCCCGACGCCCTCCTCCAGGATGAATCCGCAGGACAGGTAGGCCGCGCGCGCCCCGCTCATGGCCAGGTCGTTCACGGTGCCGTTGACCGCGAGGTCGCCGATGCAGCCTCCGGGGAAGAACAGCGGGCGCACCACGTAGGAATCGGTGGAGAAGGCCAGCCGGACGCCCCCGAGCCGGACGGCGGCCGAGTCCCCCATCTGGGCCAGCACGTCTCCGCCGAAGGCGGGGGCGAAGAGGTGCTGGACCAGCTCGGCGGAGAGTGCGCCGCCGCCGCCGTGGCCCATCACGACGCGCGGGCGGTCGCGCAGCGGGGCCGGGCAGGTCCAGCCCGTGATGTCCAGGGTGGTACCGGTGTCAGACAACGGGGCTCGCCTCCAGCGGGGTGGTCGCGGCCGCGGGAGCGGTCCCGAGCTCCAGCCGCCGGTAGAGGTAGTACGCGGCGCAGGCCCCCTCGCTGGAGACCATGGTGGCGCCGAGCGGGCTGCGCGGGGTACACAGGGTGCCGAAGGCCTCGCACTCGTGCGGCTTCAGCAGCCCCTGGAGCACCTCGCCGCTGCGGCACTCGGCGGGCTCTCGGGTGTCGATGCCACTGACCGAGAAGCGGTGTTCGGCGTCGAAGTCGCGGTAGCGCGCGGACAGCCGCCATCCGCTGTCCGGGATCACGCCGATGCCGCGCCAGGCCCGGTCGGTGACCTCGAAGACGTCCTCCAGCATGGCGAGGGCCGCCGGGTTGCCCTCGGGGCGGACGGCGCGCGCGTAGGCGTTCTCGACGGTGTGCTCACCGCGCTCCAGCTGCCGCACGGCCCGGCGCACGCCTTCCAGGATGTCCAGCGGCTCGAATCCGGTGACCACGATGGGTACGCGGTGGCGCTCGGCCAGCTCCGGGTACTCGCCGACGCCCATCACGCTGCACACGTGCCCGGCGGCCAGGAAGCCCTGGACGCGACAGCTCGGCGACTTCATGATCGCCTCGATCGCCGGGGGCACCCGGACATGGGAGACCAGCAGGCTGAAGTTGCGGATGCCGAGCTTCTTCGCCTGGTGGACCGTCATGGCGTTGGGCGGGGCGGTGGTCTCGAAGCCGATGCCGAAGAACACCACCTGGCGCCGCGGGTTCTCCTGTGCGACGCGCAGGGCGTCCAGCGGGGAGTACACGACGCGTACGTCCCCGCCCTCGCTGCGCACCTGGAACAGGTCGCGGCCGGTGCCGGGGACCCGGAGCATGTCCCCGAAGGAGCAGAAGATCACGTCGGGGCGGGAGGCGATCTCCAGCGCCTTGTCGATGACCTCCAGCGGGGTGACGCACACCGGGCAGCCCGGCCCGTGAATCAACTCGACCTGTTCTGGCAGGAGTTGGTCGATGCCGTGCCGGATGATGGTGTGGGTCTGGCCGCCGCAGACCTCCATGAGGGCCCAGGGCCGGGTCACCGTGGCGTGGATGTCGTCGAGCAGTCGGCGCGCGAGGGCGGGGTCCTGGAACTCGTCGATGTACTTCACGACCGGCCTTCCTCCTGGGTGTGCTGGGGTGCGGTGGTCTCTCCGGCGAGGGGGCCGTCGGCGAAGGGGCCGTCGGCGAACGGCCAGGGGGAGTCAGCCCCGGCCTGGGCGGCCGCTTGCTCCCACGGGTCGCCGAACTCCTCCTGGAGCATGCCGAGTTCCTCGAAGAGGGCCAGGGTCTGCCGGGCCGACTCCTCGTCGAGGCGCTGGAGGGCGAAGCCCACGTGGACGATGGCGTACTCGCCGACCCGCAGGTCCGGCAGGTACTCCAGGCACACCTCCTTCTGGACGCCGCCGAAATCGACGGTAGCCATGCGGGTGCCGTCCTTCTCCCCGATGTCAAGCACTCTGCCGGGTACCGCCAGGCACATGGGCTTCTCCTCGCTGTGGGTGGTGCGGTTGCTGCTCCGGGGCGGCGGCCGCCGCCACCATGAGCTGGCCGAGGGACAACCCGCCGTCGTTCGGGGGGACCCGGCCGTGGCGCAGGACGGTGAACCCGCGGGCCCGCAAGGCGTGGGCGCACGCGGAGGACAGCAGGGTGTTGGCGAAGACGCCGCCGGTCAGCGCGACGGTGTCCAGGCCGTGCCGCTCGCGGGCGAGCGCGCAGAGCTCGGTGACGAGGGCGGTGACGGCCGCGTGGAAGCCGCCGGCGACCAGCCTCGGGTCCGTGCCCGCGCGTACGTCGGCGACGACGGCGGTCAACAGCGGCGCCGGGTCGGCGACGACCGGGCCGGCGCCGGGGTGCTCCGGGACGCGCAGCCCGAAGGCGTAGCCGGGGCCGACCGCGGGGGCCCCGAGGGCCGCGGCCTCCAGCTCGATCGCGGCCTGTGCCTCGTATCCGGCGTGGTGGCAGACGCCCGCCAGTGAGGAGACGGCGTCGAAGAGCCGCCCCATGCTGGAGGTGGGGACGCAGTTCAGGCCCCGCTCCAGCTGGCGTTCCAGTACCCGCAGTTCGTCGGGCGGGCAGGCGGCGACGCACGGCAGGTCCGGGGTGCGGGCCAGGCCGGCGGCCCGCAGGTGGGCCAGGGCCATCCGGTACGGGCGCTGCACGGCCGCGTCGCCGCCGGGCAGCGGCACGTAGCCGAGGTGGGCGAAGCGGCTGTAGCCGGCGTAGTCGGCGAGGAGGACCTCGCCGCCCCACACGGCGCCGTCGTCGCCGTAGCCGGTGCCGTCGAAGGCGACGCCGATCACGGGGTGCTCGCCGTCCAGGCCGTGTTCCGCGAGGGTGGAGGCGATGTGCGCGTGGTGGTGCTGCACCCGCACCAGCGGCCGGGCTCCGGCCGTGCGCCGCGCCCACCGGGCGGAGCGGTAGCCCGGGTGCCGGTCCGCCGCGAGGAGGGCGGGGCTGACGCCGGTGATGGACTCCAGCTGGCGTTCGGCGCGTTCGAGGGCGTACTGGGTGGCCAGGTCGTCCATGTCGCCGATGTGCGCGGACAGCCAGGCCCGGTGTCCCTCGCCGAGGCAGAAGGTGTTCTTCAGGTCGCCGCCCGCCGCCAGGGTCGCGGGAACCGGCAGGGGCAGGTGCACCGGCAGTGGGGCGTAGCCGCGGGCGCGCCGTACGGTCAGCGTCTCGCCGTCGCAGACCCGCACCACGGAGTCGTCGCACGGAACGTGGACGGGCCGGTCGTGGGTGAGCCAGGCATCGGCGATCCCGGCGAGCCGCTCCAGCGCCTCCTCGTCGTCGGTGACGATGGGCTCACCGGCGAGGTTCCCGCTGGTCATGACCAGCGTGCGGGGGCCCGGCGGGTCTCCCGGCAGGCCGAGCAGCAGGTGGTGGACCGGGGTGTACGGGAGCATCACGCCAAGGTCGGGGCAGCGCGGGGCGACTCCTTCGGCGAGCACGCCGGGCGCGCCTTCGCAGACCGCGGCGGCGGCACGGCGGCGCAGCAGCACGATGGGCCGTACCCCGCCTTCGAGCAGGGCGCGCTCCTCGGGGCCGACGTGCGCGTACCGTTCGGCGTCGCGGATGTCCCGCACCATCAGGGCGAAGGGCTTGTCGCCGCGGGCCTTGCGGCGGCGCAGCTCGGCCACGACACCCGCGTGGGTCGCGTCGCAGGCGAGGTGGTAGCCGCCCAGGCCCTTGACGGCGACGATCGCCCCGGCCGCCAGGAGCCGGCGGGCCCCGGCGATCGGGTCCTCGTCCGGGGCGGGGCGGGGCGGCCGCCCGGTGAGCAGGGCCAGCCGGGGCCCGCACGCCGGGCAGGCGACGGGCTGGGCGTGGAAGCGGCGGTCGGCGGGGTCGCCGTACTCGCGGGCGCAGTCGGGGCACATGGGGAAGCGGGCCATGGTGGTGTGCGCGCGGTCGTAGGGCAGCCCGGTGACGATGGTGAAACGCGGTCCGCAGTGGGTGCAGGTGATGAAGGGGTGCCGGTGGCGCCGGTCGGCCGGGTCCGCGAGCTCGGCGAGACAGTCGGCGCAGGTGGCCACGTCCGGGGAGACGAGCGTCCGGGCGGGGCCGCCGGTGCGGGAGGCGACGATGGTGAATCCGGCGCCGCCCGCGACGGGGACCTCGTGGTGGTCGACCGCGTCCACGACGGCCAGCGGGGGCGCGTCCGCCGCGAGGTGCTCGCAGAACCGCGCGACGGCGGCCGGGGCGCCCTCGACCTCGGCGACGACGCCTTCAGGGGTGTTGGTGACGTGTCCGGTGAGGCCGAGGCCGGTCGCGCGCGTGTAGACGTAGGGGCGGAAGCCGACCCCCTGGACCACGCCGCGGACGATGA
Source organism: Streptomyces sp. NPDC058880 (assembly GCF_042742535.1). Classification (NCBI taxonomy): domain Bacteria; kingdom Bacillati; phylum Actinomycetota; class Actinomycetes; order Kitasatosporales; family Streptomycetaceae; genus Streptomyces; species Streptomyces sp. NPDC058880. Next base: position 75,606 of record NZ_JBHYMC010000017.1, on the reverse strand, counting down.
CGCGCCGGCGCTGGACCGACTCCATCAGCGGGGCTGGGCGGCGGGCTGGGCGTGCGGGTGTTCGTGGTCGGGCCCGTGGGTGTGGCCGGGCCCGTGGTGGTGATGGTGGTCGGCCCCGTGGTCGTGGCCGTGGTCGTGGCCGTGGCCGTGCAGGTGTCCGCGGTCCTGGTTCTGGTCCTGGGTTTGTGCCTGTGCTTGTGCCTGCTGCCGGCGGGCCATCACCGGAGTGTGCGTCCTGGTCCCGTCGCCGGCCGCGAGCGCCCGGTCCAGCAGGAGCCCCAGGCCCTCGCCCTTGCGCGCCGAGGTCATGACGATCTCCACACCGGGGTTGACGCGTTCGACGTTGGCGCGGAAGGCGGCCTCGTCGAACTCGACGGCCTGCGCGATGTCGGTCTTGGTGACGACCACCAGCTGGGCCAGTCCGAAGGCGGTCGGGTACTTCAGCGGCTTGTCCTCGCCCTCGGTCACCGAGGCGAGCACCACGCGCAGCGACTCCCCCAGGTCGTAACCGGCGGGGCAGACCAGGTTCCCCACGTTCTCCACGAAGAGGATCCGGGTGTCCTCGGGCAGCCAGCCGTCCAGGTGCCGGCCGAGCATCCCGGCCTCCAGGTGGCACAGCCCGTCGGTGAGCACCTGCCTGACCGGAACGCCCGAACGGGCCAGCCGACGGGCGTCGTTCTCGGTGGCCAGGTCCGCGGTCAGCGCCGCGACCGGCACCGCTCGTTCACGCGCCAGGAGCAGCTCGCGCTCAAGGAGCGCGGTCTTGCCGCTGCCGGGGCTGGAGAGCAGGTTGACCACCGTCGTGCCGCGGGCGGCGAGCCCGGTGCGCAGGGCCCGGGCGGCGTCGTCGTTCTTGGCGAGTACCGCCTGCCGCAGATCGACCACTCGGCACATGGTTCAAGCCTCCTCGGGAATCGGTTCGCGGGTACGGGCACCGGCGGGGCCGTCCTCCCAGCGGACGCTGAGGATCTCCAGCTCGCGGCCCGAGAGCAGTTCGACGTCCGCGGCCCTGCCGCATCCGGGGCAGCACAGCTCAGGAGGCATCCCCACGGCCCAGGTGCCGGGGCAGGCCGCGCAGCGGGCACGGGCCGCCACGGGTTCGGTGACGAGTTCGGCTCCCGCGAGCAGTGTTCCGGCACAGGCCAGTTCGAAGCAGAAGGCCAGTGCGTCGGGCACCACGCCCGCCAACTCGCCCACCTTGAGCCGCACGGACGTGACGGCGTGCGCGCCGGCCGCCCCGGCGGCTTCTTCCACCTGGCCCACGACGGCCATGGCGATCGACATCTCGTGCATCGGACTCCGTCCTGCCGGGGCTCATTACACCGGCGGTACGGAGCTGCGGCCGTCGGGCACGCCGGTGCGCCGCGCCGCCCGTACGCCGTTCGGCGGGGGCGCGGCGCCATCCGGCGTCACATCCTGCGCATGCGCAGGTAGCGCCTGAGGTCGGGAAGGACCTGGAGCACGACGGCGGCGAGGGCGGCGGCAGCGGCCCCGCTGATGACGGCCTTCTTCATGGGGTTCTCCTCAGTTCACGGCGGGGTGCGCCGGCTTCGTCGGGAGCCGGCAGGTCGAGCAGGTCGAGAGCCATGCGGACGGCCTCCGGTACGGCGGCGGCCACGGGCGGGCTCAGCGCGATGCCCTCCTCGACGCAGCCGGGCTCGCAGCCGAGGACCAGCGTGCGCCGCGGCGGGGTGGCGCCGGTCCCGGCGCACAGGGTGTCCAGGAGTGCGAGGACGGTGTCGGGCGACATCTGGTGGCCGTCGAGTGCGGGCCCTTCGCCGGGTCCCGAGTCCGGTGTGCCGTCTGCGGTCGCGGCCGCCGTACCGGTGCCCGGCTGCACCTCGATGAGGTACAGGGTGCCCGGTTCGCCACCGCGGGCGGTGGCGTCGACCAGGACGAGCGTGTCGTAACCGTCGAGGAGCTGGTAGGCGAGGTGGACCCCGCGCACGCCGAAGTCCACCACCTCGACCCCGTCGGGGAGCGGGTGGGCGGACAGGGCGCGTACGGTCTCCACTCCGAAGCCGTCGTCGCCGAGGAAGACGTTGCCGATGCCGGCGATCAGGACCCTGGGGTTCACGCGTCCTCCGGCAGGGTGACCTCGTCGGGCTGGAAGTAGAGGAAGCGGCCCTGTTCCCGGCGGATGTCGGCGCCGGGGTCGTCCTCCACCGTGACGGCGAGGTGCACTCCCCCGTCGACGTCGTGCAGGACGGCTTCGACCAGGGCGGAGCGGCCGTGGAGGAAGAGGTCCTGGGCGTCGGTGCGGCGCGGTCCGGGGCGCAGCAGGACGCGGCTGCCGGGGCCGACGGGGGCTCCGTCGATCGTGATCCGGTCCGGGGCCGGGCCGGCGGGGTCGGCGCCGGCCGGATCCCACCAGGGGGTGTCCGGCTTGAACAGCGCCTCCTCGTCGGGGATCCCGGAGGTCTCTTCCGAAAGGTGCGGGCCGGTGACCTCGCGCAGGGAGCGCACCGCTCCGTGCAGCCGTTCCAACACCTCGGGGGGCAGGGAGTCGGCGAGGTCGACGACCGCGGCCGCCCGGGCGTCGGTGCCGCGGGCCTCGCGCTTCTCCTGGTCGGTCAGGGCCGCCGTGCGCAGGGCCAGGATCTCGTCGATCTCGGTGGCGTCGTACATGGCGCCCGCGCTCTCGGGCGCGATGGCCGGGTGGTCCTCCAGGATGATCGGGGAGGACAGGACGACGTCGGCGCGGCCCGCCTCACCGGCGAGCACCGGCCAGGTGTGGCGGTTCGCGCAGGCGGCGACGGCCTCCCGGGCCCATTCGGGCGGGTCGGTCATGGAGAGGAAGGAACCGGAGTCGAGTCCCAGCAGGAGGTGGGCGGCGACCAGTGAACGGGGCAGGGCGGCCTCGCGGTCGACCCCGGTCCCCGCCGCGGGGGTCCACGGGCTGGTGTTCTCCACGACGGCGGTGAGCCGGAACACCCGGTAGGCGCCGTCGAGTTCCACGGCGCGCAGTCGCAGTACGCCTTCGAGGGGCTCGGTGCGCCGTACCAGGCGGCCCGCCGTCCGCCCGTCGGCGTCGAGGACGGTCTCGATGTCGTCGCGTGCGGGGCGGGTGAACGGGACGGTGACGCCGTCGCCGGTCAGCCCGCTGACGGGGACGGCCAGTTCGACGTGTTCCTCGGTTCCTTCGTCCCAGGGCACGAGGACCCGGTCGGCCAGGTGCAGCTCGTCGACGTCGTCGAAGCCGCCGTCGTCCCGGGCCTGTTGGACCGTGCGCCGCTGCGCGTGCAGGAAACGCAGCTCCAGGGCGAGCGTCGCGTCACCCTTCGGCTCCATCAGTACCTCGGTCCGCTGGAAGGCGTGCTCGCCGTGCGCGGGGCCCCACGCGGGGGGCACGAGGACGCCGAACTGCCAGCGCATCCGGTTCTTGGCGGCGGAGGCCCGGTAGGGGTAGAGCACGTACCCTTCGAGGAGGACGGCGTCGGCCACCTGACGGGCGGCGGCGAAGCGGGGGTCCGCGGCGGTGGTGGTCGCGGTCACGGGGCCGTCCTCTCGGTGAGGCGGGGCCGCAGCCCACCCGGCCGGACGGTCCCGGGCGGGGGCGGGGGTGCGGGATCGGAGGCGCCCAGCAGCGCGCGTACGGTCGCCTCCCAGGAGGCGAGCGCGTGGCGGGAGCGGTAGGCGAGCAGGTCGGCCATCAGGTCCGCGGGCAGCCGGAGCCAGCCGCAGCCGGGGAAGTGCTGCTCGATCATCTCCCGCCAGACGGCCACCGGCATCCGGTACGCGGCTTCGCGGTCCCAGGGCACCGGCTCGACCCGGAAGCCCCCGTCGCCGGTGAAGGCGGTGCCGGAGAACAGCATGAGCAGCGGGACTTCGCCGTCCCGGAGGGCTTCGAAGTACCGGGTCGCGGCGATGTCCATGTCGTAGGTGCAGGGCACGACCAGGTCCGTCTCGGTCTCCCCGGTGAAGCCCGGCACCATGACCGGCACCTGGGCGAACTGCACGGGCTGGAGCGTGGTTCCCCAGCGGGAGCGTTCGCCGAAGAGGTCGGCGAGGCCCTCCGCCTCGGCCGGGCCGTAGCCGCGCCGAGCCGGTTCGATGCGGATCTGGCAGCGCAGGGCGAGGGCGTGCACGCGGGTGTCCGGGTCGGCGGTGACGCGCAGCCGGAAGACGAGGGTGGGGCCGGCGGCGTACGGGTCGGCCCGCACGCCGGTGCAGGTGAACGCGAAGCCCGTCATGACCGGTCCCCCGCGGGGGCCGCGGCGGCCACGGGCCGGGCGCGCCGCTCGACCTCGTCGAAGAAGGCGCCGAGCGCGGCCCGTGCCTCGGCTCCTCCGTCGAAGCCCTGCCACAGCATCCGCATCCGGCCCACCAGTTCGTAGCAGACGTCGATCGGCACGAGGTAGCAGCCGGAGCGCCCTTCCCAGCGGTGCACGAGGAGCGCTTCCGTGTCCGGTTCGAGAAGGGCGGCCAGCGGCCCGCCGTCGAGGACCTGCTGCCAGGTCTGCGGATCGAGTTCGCTCTCGGTCGCCCCCGCGGGGCTGGGGTAGAGGGCGACCAGCCGGTCCAGTGCGGCGTTGCGGAAGAAGAAGGCGACGCCGACGGGGATCTGGAGGCGTTCCCACACCCCGGCGTCGAGCCGGTGGCCGGGGTCGGTCAGGTAGCGGTCGGGGACGGCGCGGTAGCGGCCGGTCCGGGTGCCGGGCCGGTCGAACAGCAGCGCGCAGGCGGTGCAGGCGCAGACCAGTGTCCGCTTCTCGGTCTCCACCAGGTGGCGGTGCCCGTCCGGGGGCACCGCCACCCCGCACAGCTCGCAGGTTTCGGGCTCCGGCGGGCGCGGGGCGGTGAACCGGCGCAGCCCGCGCGGGCCGCCCGCGCCGACGGCGGGCCCGGTCACGGAACCCGCGCCGGGCTGGGCGGCCGGGTGCCGATCTGCAGGAGTGCGGGCTGCGGGGCCGGGGCGGGCTCCATCTCCACCCCGGTGACCTCGGGGGCGAAGCAGGTCAGGGTGTCCTCCAGCGTCCGCCGCCCGGCCTCCTCGCCGCCGGGGCCGCAGCCACAGCCGGTGGGAGCGGCCGCGGGGCGCAGCCGCAGGACGCCGGTGGCCTCGTCGAAGCCGATCATTTCCACCGGTTGGGGTGCGCCGGCCAGGGCTCGGGCGATCCGGGTGTGGACGTCCTGGGGGTGCAGGCCGTGCAGGGAGAGCAGGCTCGCGACGAGTTCGTCGTCCGCGGCGGCGGCCAGTGGGCCGTCGCCGAGCTTCGCGGCGATCCGGGCCAGGCCCGCGCCGTAGAACTCCATGAGTACGCGCACCAGTTCCTCGGCGGCCGCGCACGCCTCGCGGTCCCCGGTGGCGGCCAGCCGGTCGAGGACCTCCTCGACGCGGCGGCCCGCCTCCCGGGCGTCGACGGCCGCGCTCATCCGCCCAGTCCGCTCAGGCCGGTGGGAACGTGCATCGTCTTGACGGTCTTGCCGCCGCCGACGTACATGTGGACGCCGCAGGGCAGGCAGGGGTCGAAGCTGCGCACGGCGCGCATGATGTCGATGCCCTTGAAGTTCTCCGGGGTGTTCTCCTCGAAGATCGGGGTGTTCTGCACGGCGTCCTCGTACGGTCCGGGCGTGCCGAAGGTGTCGCGGGTACTGGCGTTCCATGGCGTGGGCGGGTACGGGTGATAGTTGGCGATCTTGCCGTCGCGGATCACCATGTGGTGCGAGAGGACGCCGCGGACGGCCTCGGTGAAGCCGACGCCGATGGACTCGTCCGGCACCTCGAACTTCTCCCAGGTCTGGGTGCGTCCGGCACGGACCTCGGCGAGGCCCTTCTCGGCGCAGTGCAGGGCGATGGCGGCCGCGTACGCCTGGAAGTAGGTGCGGGCGCGGTTGCGCTCCAGCGCGTTGCTCCACTTCGGGATCTTCCACTCGAAGCGGGTCTCGGGCTTGGTCATCGTGCGGGGCAGGTTGATGACGACGCTGTGGCCGGTGGCCTGGACGTAGCCGACGTCGACGAGGCCGGAGAGGGCCGTGGACCACAGGCGGGCGATGGGGCCGCCGCCGGTGTCGAGGGCGAGGTGGTCCTTGCCGTCGAACCAGCGCGGTGACATCACCCAGCTGTACTTGTCGTCGAAGTTGCGCTTCTGCGGTGCCGGGATGGTGTGCTGGTTCCACGGGTGGCGGGGGTCGACCGGGTTGCCGAGCGGGTCGTGCGTGACGAACTGCTCCTTGCCCTCCCAGTCGTCGTAGTACGAGCTGCCGAGCAGGATGCGGATGCCCAGGTTGATCTGGGTGAGGTCGTTGGTGACGAGCTTGCCGTCCACGACGACGCCGGGGGTGACGAACATCTTGCGTCCCCAGTCGGTCATGTTGGCGTAGGTGAAGTCGCAGTGCTCGGGGTCGTTGAGCGCGCCCCAGCAGCCCAGCAGCACCCGGCGGCGGCCGACCTCCTCGTAGCCGGGCAGGGCCTCGTAGAAGAAGTCGAACAGGTCGTCGTGGAGCGGGACGACGCGCTTCATGAACTCGACGTACCGCATGAGGCGGCTCATGTAGTCCGTGAAGAGCTGTACCGAGGCGACGGTGCCGACGCCCCCCGGGTAGAGCGTGGAGGGGTGCACGTGGCGCCCCTCCATCAGGCAGAACATCTCGCGCGTGTAGCGGCTGACCTGGAGGGCCTCGCGGTAGAACTCGCCCTCGATGGGGTTGAGGGAGCGCATGATGTCGGCGATGGTGCGGTAGCCGTGGTCGCCCGCGTGCGGGGCCTCGGTCCGCTCGGCCAGCTCCAGGACGCCGGGGTTGGTCTCGCGGACCATCTTCTCGCAGTAGTCGACCCCGACCAGGTTCTCCTGGAAGATGTTGTGGTCGAACATGTACTCGGCGGACTCGCCCAGGTTGATGATCCATTCGCCGAGGTGCGGCGGCTTCACCCCGTAGGCCATGTTCTGCGCGTAGACGGAACAGGTGGCGTGGTTGTCGCCGCAGATCCCGCAGATGCGGCTGGTGATGAAGTGCGCGTCGCGGGGGTCCTTCCCGCGCATGAAGACGCTGTAGCCGCGGAAGACCGAGGAGGTGCTGTAGCACTCCGCGACGCGCTTCTGCTTGAAGTCGATCTTCGTGTGGATGCCGAGGCTGCCGACGATCCGGGTGATCGGATCCCAGGCCATCTCCACCAGGCCGCTGCCGTCTCCGGCCGCCTTCGTGTTCGGTGCCATCGTGTCTGCCGTGACCCTTCTTCGGTGCGTGCGGGGGGGTGCGGTGCGTGCGGTGCGTTTCCGGGCGCTGTCTGCGGGAGGGGTGCGGGGCGCGCGGCCCGTCACCAGGGCGGGCGGTAGCCCGTGGTCAGGCTGCGGCCGCTGCGCCGCCACTTCGGCTCCTCGTCCACGGTGTGGGCCGTGACGGAGCGGAGCTTGCGGATCAGGGCCCCGTAGGCCCCGCTCGCGGTGACGGAGACCTTCGCACCGGGGGGCTCGTCCATGAAGGGCATGAACTTGTCGGGGAAGCCGGGCATGGTGCAGGCGATGCAGATGCCGCCGACGTTGGGGCAGCCGCCGATGCCGTTCATCCAGCCGCGCTTGGGAACGTTGCACTTCACGACGGGTCCCCAGCAGCCCAGCTTGACCAGGCACTTCGGGGAGTCGTAGGTCTGGGCGAACTGGCCCTGCTCGTAGTAGCCGGCGCGGTCGCAGCCCTCGTGCACGGTCGCACCGAACAGCCAGGTGGGGCGCAGTTTGTCGTCGAGGGGGATCATCGGGGCCGATCCCGCCGCCTGGTAGAGCAGGTAGGTGAGCGTCTCCGAGAAGTTGTCCGGCTGGATCGGGCAGCCCGGCACGCACACGATGGGGATGCCGGCCCGGGACTTCCAGTCCCACCCCAGGTAGTCGGGCACGCCCATGGCGCCGGTCGGGTTGCCCTCCATGGCGTGGATGCCGCCGTAGGTGGCGCAGGTACCGATGGCGACGACGGCGAGGGCCTTGGGGGCCAGCCGGTCGATCCACTCGCTGGTGGTGATGGGCTGACCGGTCGCCGGGTCGTCGCCGAACCCGCACCAGTAGCCCTCGGGCTTGATCGACTCGTTGGGGATCGAGCCCTCGACGACGAGGACGAACGGATCGATCTCGCCGCGCTCGCCCTTGAAGAACCACTCGATGAACGTGTCCGCACCGCCGACCGGACCGCATTCGAAGTCGATCAGGGGCCAGTGAACGGCGATCTTGGGGAGTCCCGGCAGGGTGCCGGTGACGATCTCCTCGATGCTCGGCTGCATCGCCGCCGTCAGGGACACGGAGTCGCCGTCGCAGCTCAGACCCGCGTTGATCCAGAGGATGTGGACCACGGGGTCTTCGACCGGGTCCTTCGTCGCTGCGGCCATGCGCTGCCTCCTCGGGGAGGGGATGAGGATGTGGGAGGGGCGGGGCGCGGAGGCGGTCCGCCTCGGCCCCACGTTTCTTGCTAACAGCTGCGGGGGCCGGGTGCCGCGTCCGGTTCGGCCAGTCCAGTGACGCCGCGCCGGTCCGCGGCGGCGCGGGCGAGGTGGCGCGGGGTCGCCGCCGGGCGCTCCTTGCGGACGAAGGCACGGCGCAGCGCGTGGTAGGAGGCGTGCGGGTCGTCGAAGGTCCGCCGCATCCGCGCCAGCTCGTCTTCCCGGTGGGCGGCCAGTGGGCGCCGCGCCTCGTCGCGCTCGCGTGCGGCCTTCTTCGCAGCGATCCGGGACGCGGTGGCGGGCACGGCGGCGAGACGGACCGCGAGGCACTGCGTCTCGCGGGGGAAGTCTCCGGGCGCGCAGGGGACCGTACGGTCGACCAGTCCGAGCCGGTGCGCGGCGGCGGCGCTCAGGGGCAGTGCCTCGGTGGTGAGGCGGTCGGCGAGGGCTGGGCCGACCCGGCGGGGCAGGGTGTACGTCCAGTACTCGGAGCCGTACAGGCCCATCAGGCGGTAGTGCGGGTTCAGGACGACGCCGGTGCGGCACCAGACCTCGTCGGCGGCGAGGGCCAGCATGGCGCCGCCGGCGGCGGCATTGCCGCCGAGCGCGCTCACCACGAGCCGGTCGGTGGTCGTCAGGACCGCCTCGACCAGGTCGTCCATGGCGTTGATGTTGGCCCAGGACTCCTCGGCGGGGTCCGCGGCGGCCTCGATGACGCCCAGGTGGATGCCGTTGGAGAAGAAGTCGCGGCCGCCGCCCAGGACCAGGACCGTGGTGGGGCGGGTGCAGGCGGTCCGGTACGCGTCGAGCAGCCGGCGGCAGTGCGTGGTGCTCATGGCGCCGCCGGGGAAGGAGAACGACAGGAAGCCGGTCTGCCCCTCCTCGTGGTAGCCGATGTCGGACCAGGCGGGGCGGTACGGGCCGGCGTCGGGTGGGGCCGGGAGTTCGGGGAGCGGGGGCAGCCGGTCGAGCCGGTCCGCGAGGGCGAGGGTCGCGGGCAGCCGGGGGGTGGCGGGCCGGCCCGCCACCCGGGGGGCGCGCAGCTCGGGGATCCACACGGCACCGTCGGCGGTGGCCCGGCAGACGGCCCCGGACCGGGTGGCGAGCAGCTCGCCGGGGCGGCCGCGCAGGCCGTCCTCACGGTGGCCGCCGTGCAGGTACCAGTCGGCGCCGAGCAGGTGGTCGGGTACTCCGGGCTGCGAGTCGGCGGCGCGCAGGACGCGCAGGACGCGCTCGGTGGTGTCCGCCTCCCAGTCGATGCGGCGCTCGCCCTGCCGCAGGAACGGCCGGGCCGGGCGGGGCTCCTGGGGGCGCGGGACGTACGTACCGGAGGCGAAGCGCTCCACGGCGAGCAGGACGGCCTCCAGCGCGGCGTCGGCGATCTCGCCGCGGTAGAGGTCGCTCTTGCCGACGGGGGGTACCGGGCAGTCGGCGGTGGCCCAGACGTCCCCGGCGTCCATCTCGGCGTTGGCCTGGAGGACCGTGACCCCCCACCGGGTCTCGCCGTCCTGGACGGCGTGGTCGAGGGAGGAGGGGCCGCGGTCGCCCACCGGTCCCGGGTGGAGGACGAGGCAGGTGTACGCGGCCCAGACGTCCTCGGGGATGGCAGTGCGCAGCATCGGCGCGAGGACGAGGTCGGGCCGGTGGCGGCGCACGGCGTCGCCCAGGGGGGCGTCGGGCAGGGCCAGTTCGACGGCCACCCGGTGGCCGTGGTCGCGCAGCTCGGCGTGGACTCGCTGGGTGAGGCTGTTGAACGCGCTCGCGACGAGCAGGACGTACACGGGGTCTCCCGGCGGCGGCCCGGGGCCGCCCTGTCGCGGTGCCGGGTCTGATCGGCGGCTGGTCGCCGGAGCACGTCCGGCCGCCTGCGATGCTCGTCCCCGCGGGGCGTGCGGTGGCCGAAGCGGAGCGGCGATGTCACCCGAAAGCGCCGGGGGGCACGGCCGCTCGGCCCACCGCCGTCCCGGCGGGGCGGTGCGGGGTGCCCGGCCGGGGCCGCAGCCCCGGAACCCTGGCCGGGGCGGGCCGTACCGGCCGTACGGGCGGGCCGCCGGCTCACGGGGCGGTCGCTCCGCGGTCCCGGGGAAGGCTCCTCGGCTCGCGCCCGCGGCGGGTGCGTAATCCACGGTGGCGCCGAGAAGATATCGAGCCGGACTGGCAGGATGCCCCCGCCCGAAGCGATCGTTTTCGCGCAGCACGTTTCGACGGCGGCCGTTCGGGGTCCGATGCCGTCGTCCCCGATCGGACGCATCAGGTGCCGCCCTTCCACGATTTCCACCCCGGCCGATGCTGGCCGAAATCGCTCGGGTAGCCCGGAGTTTCTGCCAACTTCCGGCCATTCAATGTGAGTTGACCGAGCAGCGAGGGTCAACCTAAGGTTTGGGCCAGTACTGCCCAGTACTCCCCATTCAGCTTTGACCCTTTCCATGCGGCGCTCCGCCGAGCCCCCACATTGCAGGAGCCACCGCGGAGGACACCGGCGCCGTGCGTCGCTTTCGCCGTCCCGCCCGTCGGCCCGCACCCGGCGGGAGCAGCCGATCCGGCACCGAATGAGGCTGAGAATGCTTTCCGAACCACTCCCTTACGAGACGGTGGTCGATGCCGTCCGCGCGCACGCGCTCCGCATACCGGACCACCCGCTGTTCACCTTCCTGCCCGACGGCGAGGAGGCCGAGCCCCCTCTCACCTTCGCGGCGCTCGACACCAGGGCGCGGGCCGTCGCCGCGAGCCTGCACGCCGCGCGGGTGGAGCCCGGCTCCCGCGCACTCCTGCTGTTCGAGCCCGGCCAGGACTTCGTCGTCGCGTTCTTCGGCTGCCTGTACGCGGGCGTCGTCGCGGTGCCCGCGTACCTGCCCCACCCCGCGCAACGCGCCCGCGGGCTGCTGCGGCTGGCCGGCATCGCCGAGGACGCGCAGCCCGCGGCCGTACTGACCACCGCCGGGATCCGGGCGGCCGTCGAGCCGGCGGCGCGGACCATCCCGGAGGTCCAGGAGACGGCCTGGCTGGCCGTCGACACGATCGCGGACGCGACCGGAACGGGCTGGTCCGCGCCGTCCCCGGAGCCGAAGTCCGTCGCCTTCCTCCAGTACACCTCCGGCTCCACCGGGCGGCCGAAGGGCGTGATGGTCACCCACGGCAATCTCACCCACAACACCGACCTGATCCGCACGTCCCTCGGAATGGACGGATCCACGGTCGTCGTGGGCTGGCTTCCCCCGTATCACGACATGGGGCTGATCTCCATGATCATCGTTCCGGCGATGCTGGGGATCCATTCCGTTTCCATGCCGACCGTGGCGTTCCTGCAGAGCCCGGTGCGCTGGCTGCGCGCGATATCGACGTACCGGGGAACGCTTTCCGCGGCCCCCAATTTCGCATTCGACCTGTGCACGCGAAAAGTGACCGCCGAGGACCGCGCGCGCTTGGACCTCTCGTCCTGGAGCGTCGCGACGAATGGCGCCGAACCCGTTCGCGCCGATTCCATGAAACGTTTCTCCGAGGCATTCGCCTCCACCGGATTCCGACCGGAAACCATCGTTCCGGTGTACGGGCTCGCCGAAAGCACCCTGCTCGTGAGCGGGGCGCCGCTCGAACGGCCCTGGGTGTTTCGCGCCTTCGACGAGGACGCGCTCGAACGCGGCACCGCGGTGAACGTGCCCGACGACAGCCCGGGGGCGCGCGTCCTGGTCAGCTGCGGCGTCAGCCGGACCCTGGACGTGGCCGTCGTCGACCCGCGCACCCGCACACGGTGCGGTCCGGGACGGGTCGGTGAGATCTGGGTCGCGGGCGACAGCATCGCGGTCGGCTACTGGCAGCGTCCCGACCTCACCCGCGAAGCCTTCGAGGCGACACCGGCCGACGGCGAGGACGAGGGCCCGTACCTGCGCACGGGGGACCTCGGGTTCCGGACGCAGGACGGTCTCTTCGTCTGCGGCCGCATCAAGGACGTCATCATCGTGGGCGGCCGCAACCACTACCCCCACGACATCGAGCGCACCGCCGAGAGCGCGCACCCCTCGATCCGCCCCGGCTGCGTCGCCGCCTTCGGCGTGGACGCGGACGGCGCGGAGCAGGTGGTGGTCGCCGCCGAGCTGCGCCGCGGGGCCGGCGAGGCCCCGGACCGGGAGGACCGGCAGGCGGTGGTGGACGCCGTCCTGCGCGCGGTGGCCCAGGAACACCGGCTGACCGTCCGCGAGGTCGTCCTCCTGCCCGCCGGCACCCTGCCCAAGACGTCGAGCGGAAAGCTCCAGCGCCGCGAGACCAGGAAGGAGTACCTGGCCGGCCGGTCTCCGTGGAACGCGCGAGCGCAGCACTGACCCGCACGACAGCACGACACAGGGGGAGCATATGAAGGACACCGAGCTGGAGGCCTGGCTGCGCCGGCGCATCGCCGAGCTGACCCGCAGGGCTTCGGGGGACGAGATATCGGTCCACGAACCGCTGGCCGCCTACGGCTTGTCGTCGATCGACGCGGTGGCGCTGGCCGGCGAACTCGGCGCGCTGCTGGGCCGAAGGGTCTCGCCGACGGTCGCGTACGAATTCCCGACGCTCAGGGAGATACTGGACCACCTCCAGGGCAGGCACCCCGTCCGGGGCGGCCCCACCGCACCACGCCGAGCCGACGCCGGCCCGGCCCGCGACGAACCGATCGCGATCATCGGCATGGGATGCCGCTTCCCCGGGGCCGACGGCCCCGAGGCCTTCTGGGACCTGCTCGAACGAGGCGTGGACGCCATCGGCCGGGTGCCCGACGACAGGTTCGCCCGCTGGGGCCGCGGGAACGGCGGCACCGGCCGCGGCGGCGTCGGAGGCTTCCTGAGCGGCGTCGGCGGCCTGGACATCGACTTCTTCGGCATCGGCGAGCACGAGGCCGCCCGGATCGACCCCCAGCAGCGACTCATGCTGGAAGTCGCCTGGGAGGCCGTCGAGGACGCCGGGATCGACCCGTACGGCCTGGCCGGCTCGGACACCGGTGTCTTCGTCGGCATCTCCAGCTCCGACTACCGCGGCGTCCTGACGGACTCGCCCTCCGCAGACGCCTACTCCCTGCTCGGCGGAGCCGCCTCCGTCGCCGCGGGTCGGCTCTCCTACGTACTCGACCTGCGCGGCCCGAGCCTGTCCGTCGACACCGCCTGCTCCTCGTCCCTCGTCGCCGTCCACCTCGCGTGCGAGGCGATCCGGCGCGGTGAGTGCGGCCTGGCCGTCGTCGGCGGCGTGAACGTGATCCTGACCCCGGCCGTCACCGAGGCCTTCGACCACTCGGGCGTCATGGCGCCCGACGGCCGCTGCAAGGCCTTCTCGGCGCGGGCCGACGGCTACGTGCGCAGCGAGGGCGCCGGCGCCGTCGTCCTCAAACCGCTGAGCGCGGCACTGCGCGACGGGGACCGCGTCTCGGCGGTGGTCCGCGGCTCCGCGGTGACCTCCGACGGGCGGACCAACGGCCTGCTGGCGCCCAGCCGCCGGGCACAGGAGGACGTCGTACGCCACGCGCTCGCAGCCGCGGGTGCCCGGCCGTCGGAGGTCGGCTACGTCGAGGCGCACGGGACGGGCACGGCGATCGGCGACCAGATCGAGGCGGCCGCGCTGGGCACCGTACTGAACCAGGGGCGGGCCGCCGACCGACCGTGCGCGGTCGGCTCGGTGAAGACGAACCTCGGCCACCTGGAGGCAGCGGCGGGCATCGCCGGGCTGATCAAGCTGGCGCTCTCCTTCGAGCACCGGGCCCTCCCGGCGTCCCTGCACTGCGCCGAACCGAGCCCGGACATCGACTTCGACGGACTCGGCCTGCGCGTCCAGTCCTCGCTGCGGCATCTGGAGTCGCCCGAGGAGCTCGGGCTCGCCGGCGTCAGCTCCTTCGGCTTCGGCGGCACGAACGCGCACGCGGTGCTCGGCCCCGCGCCCGCCCCCTCCCCCGAGCCGGAAGGGCCCACGGGCGAGGGACGACCCGTGCGGCTCCTGGCCCTGTCGGCCGCCACCGAGGCGGCGCTGCACGCGCAGGCCGCCCGGCACGCGGCGTGGGCCGCCGGGGTGGAGGCGCGCGAGCTGGCCCGCGGTACGGCCGCGGCGACGCTGCTGCGGGGACGGGGCGGGCCCCGCGGGCGGGAGTTCCGCGCCGCCTTCGCCTTCGCGGACCCCGGCGAGCTCCTGGCCCGGCTGCGCGAGCCGTTCACAGCCGCGCGGGCCGTCCCGGACGACGCCGGCGTCGTCTTCGTGTTCCCGGGGCAGGGCGCGCAGTGGCTCGGGATGGGCAGAGCCCTGCTGGAGACGGAGCCCGCCTTCGACCTCGCCGTCTCGCGCTGCGAGCAGGCCTTCGCACCGTACGTCGACTGGTCGCTGCGGGAGGTCCTGACCGGGGAGGCCGCCGCCCCGCTGCTGGAGCGCATCGACGTCGTCCAGCCGGCGCTCTTCGCGATGCAGGTCGCCCTGGCGGCGCTCTTCCGGTCGTGGGGCGTCCGGCCCGCCGGTGTGGTCGGCCACAGCATGGGCGAGGTGGCGGCGGCCCACGTCGCGGGCGCGCTGCGCCTGGAGGACGCGGCCCGGATCATCTGCCGGCGCAGCGCCCTGATGATGCGCCACCGGGGCCGGGGCGCCATGGCGCTGGTCTCGCTCCCGGTGTCGGACGTGCGCAAGGCCCTGGAGCCGTACGGGGACCGGCTCTCGCTCGCCGCGCACAACGGGCCGGTCACGACGGTGGTGTCCGGGGAGACCGGAGCCGTCGACTCCTTCGTGACCGCCATGGACGCCCGGGGCGTGTTCTGCCGGCGGATCAAGGTGGACGTGGCCTCGCACTGCGCGCTGCTGGAGGACCTGCGGGAGGACCTCACTGACGAGCTGTCCGGGTTGTCGCCACGCGCCTCGACCGCCGCCTTCCACTCCTCCCTGACCGGTGGGCTCCTCGACACGAACGCGCTGGACGCGGACTACTGGTGGCGCAACCTGCGCGAGCCGGTGCTGTTCGCCGACGCCGTCCGCACCGCCGGGGCGGCCGGTCACCGGGTGTTCCTGGAGATGAGCCCGCACCCGCTGCTGTCGGTGTCGGTGACCGAGTGCCTGGAGGACGAGGACCGCCCGGCGGCCGCCGTCCCGGCCATGCGGCGCGAGGAGGTCCGCGCCCCCTACGAAGCGGTCGCCGCGCTGTTCGAGGCCGGATGCGACATCGACTGGTCGGCGTTCTTCGGCGGCCGGCCCCGCCCGGGCACACGGCTTCCCTCATACCCCTGGCAGCGCCAGGAGCACTGGGTGGAGCCCGAGGCCCCGCGGTCGGAGGGGACACTGGTCACCGGGTCGCTACCGGTGGTCCGGGACCACCGCGTGCGGGAGCGGGCCATCGCGCCCGCCGCGTGGATGCTCGACGCGGCACTGGAGGAACTCGGCCCGGACCGGACCGGCGGCCACGGGCTCAGCGGCGTACTGGTGACGAACCCGCTGGCGGTCGCCGAGGGAGAGGCCCGGCACGTGCGGGTCTCGCGGCGGGTGCGCGCGGGGAACGAGCCCTACCTGTCGGTGGAGAGCCGGGCGGCCGGCGACCGGGACTCCGCGTGGCAGGAGCACCTCTGCGCCACGTGGTCCGAGACCCCGCCGGCCCCGGAGGCCGCCGACCTGTCCGCGATCCGGCTGCGCTGCCCGCAGCGCGTCGAGCCCGGCGCCCTGTACGAGCACCTGGCGGCATCCGGGCTCTCCTACGGGGACACCATGCGGATGGTGACCGGGATGTGGCGGGGTGAGGGGGAGCTGTTGGCCGGGCTCGCGCCGCCGTCCCCGCACACCCTGGGCCGGCCGCTGCCCGCGGACGCCGCGGACGGGGCGATGCAGTCCATCGCCGGGCTGTCGCTGGACGGCGGCGCCGACGGCACCTTCGTGGGGTTCGGCTACGGCCGGGTCGACGTCCTCGCCCCCTGGTCGGGTCCCGCCTTCGCCCACGTGCGGCTGCGCGGTGAACCCGCGGCGGACGCCGACACCTTCGACTGCGACGTGACGGTGATCGATCCCGACGGCCGGGTCCTCGTACGGTTCACGGGCGTATCCCTGAAGCGGATGGGCGACCGGCACTCCCTGCGCTTCTTCGCGGTGGACGAGCGGCCACAGCCGCGGTCGTCGCAGACCGGCACGGCCGGAACGACCGCCGCGGGCACCCCCGTCGTGCTCCTGACCGGGGAAACCGGCCGGAGCGCGGCGCTCGTGGAGGAGCTGCGCCGGGACGGCGCCGAGTGCACCGTCGCGCCGCTGCCCGAGGGGGAGGACGCGGCCGGATTCCTCACGTCCCTGCCGCAGCGGGCGCGGCTTCTCGTCGTCCAGCCCGAACGCGCAGCGTTCCTGTCGTTCCTGCGGGCCGTGGCGCGCGACGGGGCCGCCGTACAACGCGAGTTGGCGCTGGTGACGGGTGACGTCGCACTGCCCCCGCTGCTGCGCGCCCTGGAGCAGGAGGCCGTGGGCTGGTCCGGGCGGGCGATCCGGGTCGAGCCCGAGGAACTCGGGACCCGGGAACTCGCCCGGGACATCGCCGCGGAACTCGCGACGCCGGCCGGCGCGTTCTGCGTCCGCTACCGGCACGGGGAGCGCACCGTCCCGTCCCTGACCCCGGTCGAGCCCGCATCCGCCGAGGCCGGCCTCAGGCCCGGCGGGGTCTACTGGATCACGGGCGGCCAGGGCGGGCTCGGTTCCACCCTCGCGGTGACGCTGGCCCGGGAGGCGGGCGCGCGGGTGGTGCTCACCGGACGCCGGGCGGAGGTGGACCCGCAGCTGGCGGAGGCGGTCGACGCGGCCGGCGGACGGCTGCTCTACCTCCAGGCCGACGTGACCGACGCGGCCGCGGTACGGCGTGCGCTGGAGGAGACGCTGCGCCGCTTCGGGGCCCTGCACGGCGTGATCCACACCGCGGGCGTGCTCGACGACGCGCTCCTGGAGGCCACGTCGTCCGAGCGCATGAACGCCGTCATCGGGCCGAAGGAGCACGGCGCCCGCATCCTCATCGACGCGGTGGCGTCGGAGGACCTGGACTTCATCGTGCTGTTCTCCTCCCTGGCCAGCCTGTTCGTGACGGCCGGCCAGGGTGCGTACGCCGCAGGCAACGCCACGCTCGACGCGCTGACCGGCACCGTACGCAGCCGCCGCACGCCGGTGCGGACGGTCAACTGGGGGCCGTGGGCGGAACGGGGAATGGTCGCCGACCCCAAGTACCGGCTCCGGCTCCTGGAGTCGGGGCTGCACCCGATGTCCCCGGAGGCGGGCGCAACCGCGTTCCTGCGGACCCTGGGCGGCTCGCACCTCCAGCTGGCGGTCCTGGACGTGGGCGACGAGGTCGCCGAAGGACTGGTGGACCGGTTCAACCGCGGGCGGGGCGGGGCTGCGGTCACGCCGCGGGCGCAGGCCGCGCGGGCGCAGGGCCCGGCCGGTCCGGCAGCGGACTTCGTACGGGCGGAGCTGGCCCGATCCCTGCGCCGCTCCCCCGCCGAGATCGACACCTCGGCGCGCTTGGACCGCCTCGGCGTCGACTCGCTGCTGGCGGTGTCCCTCACCCGCCGGATCGGCGCCCACTTCGGGCTGGAGCTGCCGGCCACGTTCCTGTTCAACCACCGGACGGTGGAGGCCGCGGGGCTCCACCTGGACGGTCTGCTGGGACCGACGCCCGCGGAGCCCGAGCGGCCGGAGCCGCGGTCAGCGGTCACCGGGCAGGGCGCGCAGGAGGTCACCCTGGCGGAACCGGAGCGGCACAGCACCGTCCCCGGCTACGTGATCGCCGCCGGCCCGTCGGGGCTCGGCATGCGGCTGCGGGACGTGCCGGTGCGCAAGCCGGCGCCGGACGAGGTGGTCATCGACGTGCGGGCCGTCGGAGTCAACTTCATCGACGTACTGGCGACCACGGGTTTCCACCCGTTCCTGTCGGCTCCCCCGTTCGTGCCCGGACACGAGGTGGCCGGTGTCGTCCACGCGGTGGGTGAGGGTGTGGAGCACGTCCGCCCCGGCGACCCGGTCATCGCGCTGACCCCGCAGGGGGGTTACGCGGCCCGTGTGACGACGGCCGCGTACACGGTGGCCCCGCTGCCCCCAGGGGTCGGCGCCGCCGACGCGGTCGCCGTGCTGATCAGCGGTCTCACCGCCATCGCCTGCCTGGAGCGGGAGGCGCGGGTGCGACCGGGTGATCGGGTGCTCGTCCAGGCCGCAGCCGGTGCGACCGGCACGGCATGCGTGCAGCTGGCGCTGCACCACGGAGCCACGGTGTTCGGCACGGCGAGCACGGAGGCCAAGCTGGACCACCTGCGGGCCCTGGGCGTCCACCACCCGATCAACTATGCGGAGGCCGACTTCGCCGACGCCGTCCGGGAGCTCTCCCCCGAGCAGGGCCTCGACCTGGTCGTCGACTCGCTCTCCGGCGACGCCGTGGGCCGCGGCCTGGAGCTGCTGCGGGCGGGGGGCCGCTTCGTGGAGATCGGGGCGGCGGGTGTGCTCGACCTGGCCGTGGACGGCCGTGACCTGTTCATGAGCAGCCGCTCCTTCTGCACCGTCAACGTCGGCGCGCTGGCGCGCGATCCGTCCCGGCTGCGGCCCCTGATGGACCGCCTCGTCGAGCTGGTCGACACGGCGGTCCTCTGCCCCTCGGTGGGCGGCGTCTTCGCCTTCGAGGACGCCGCGCAGGCGATCGAGGGGCTCCGCAACCGTGCCAACATCGGCAAGTTCGTCATCACCGTTCCTTAGGATGGCCGTGGAAGAATCTCGCAGTCGATCAGAGTGGAAACAGACCTTCCGTACGTTCGCCGACGAGGTGATGGCCCCGCACGTGCGACGGTGCGACGAGGAACGGGAGTTCCCCGCGGCGGTCCACGAACGGGCCGCCGCCGAGGGCATCCTCAACGCCGCCTTTCCGGAGGAGCTGGGCGGCGCCGGGCTCTCGTACACGGAGTTCGGCCACGTCATCGGGGAACTGTCCGCGGTCTGTCCGGGGATGACCTGGACCCTGGTGTTCAACCGCGGCGCGCTGCACCCGGTGGTCGCCGCCGGCACGCCGGAGCAGAAGGAGCTCTTCGTCACCCGGCTCCTGAAGGACAACGGCTACGCGGCGCTCGGGCTCACCGAGCCCGAGAACGGCTCCAACCTGCTGGTGGCCACCACCCGTGCCGTCCGGACGGATTCGGGGTGGCTGCTCAACGGTGGCAAGTGCATGTCCGGCAACGGAACCGTCGCCGACGTGTTCATCGTCCTGGCCAACACGGTGATCGACAACCGCAAACGTGGCCTGTCCTTCTTCGCCGTACCGCGGGACGCTCCCGGCGTGACCGTGGGCGAGGACATCGAGAAGGCCGCGTTCCGCTGCCTGCCCACGCCCTCGGTCACCTTCCGGGACGTGGCGCTGGAGCCGATCAGCCTGATCGGAGGGGCCGGTGACGGGGAGATGCTGCTGAACGAACTCCTCGCGACCATCCGCATCGGCGGCGCCGCCTGCGGAGCCGGCATCGTGGCCGCCATGCTCAAGGACGCGCTCACGTGGGTCGGCGAGCGCCGGGTCTACCCCGACGACCGCATGGACACCCTCAGCCACGTCCAATTGGCGCTGGGACGGCTGTACGTCGAGCTGTGCGCCGCCCGGGGGCTGCTGGACGAGGCGACGGCGCTGGCCGACCGGGGGCTGCCCTTCGGCCGGGAGAGCTCCATGGCGAAGTACTACGCCACCGAGCTCGCCGTGCGCGCCTCGAACGAGATCCTGCAGTTGTACGGATGGCGCGGCATTGCGGCCGACCACGGCGTCGAGAAGCGCTGGCGGGACGCGCGCGCCCTGACCATCTTCGAGGGATCGAGCGAGATCCAGCTGTTGAACGTGTTTCGCGACATGCGGAGGGCGGCCGCCGGCGAGGGGGGTCTGTAGGTGTCGTCCGTCGAAGTGAGCACCGAGACGGTGCGCGCCGAGGACGGCGCCACGTCGGAGGTCAGGCTGCACCGCAGGCCCGGCGATCCGTCCGCGCCGGTCCTGGTGTGCATGCCCGCCATGGGCACCCGGGCCGCCTCGTACGCCCCGCTGGCGGACGCCCTCGCCGAAGCCGGGTTCCAGGTGGCCGTCGGCGAGCTGCGCGGACAAGGAACGAGCTCCGTGCGCGTGGGGCGCGGGGTGCGCTACGGCTATCACGAGATGGTCTCCTACGACTACCCCGCGCTCTTCCGGGCGGTCGAGGCCGCCTTCCCGACGGCACCGCGCCACCTCCTGGGGCACAGCCTCGGCGGGCAGCTCGGCGCCCTCTACCTCAGCCAGGAGCCGCACATGGCCTCGGGCGCCGTCCTGGTGGGAGCCCCCTCCTGCCACTACCGCGGCTGGCCCTTCCCACAGAGCCTGGGGATGCTCGCCGCCTTCCAGGCCGCGGCCGCGTTCTCCGCGCTGTACGGGTATTTCCCGGGCCGCCGCATCGGAGTACTGGGCAACGACTCCGCGCAGGTCCTCAGGGATATGGCGACCCAGGTCAGGACGGGCCGCTACCACGTGCCGTCCAGCGAGGTGGACTTCGAGCCCGCCCTGGCGAAGCTCGAACTGCCGGTTCTGGCGGTCGCGGTCAAGGGCGACGCCATGGCACCGCCCGGCGGCGTGCGCGGGCTCGCCGGCAAGCTCACGAACGCCCGCGTGACGTACTGGGAGCTCGCTCTCGGCGAGGGCGCCCAGGGCCGCCGGCACTACGCGTGGATCCGGGACAGCGCCGCGCTCGTCGAGCGGGTACGGACCTTCGTGGACGGGGTCTGACGCCCCTCCCCGGCCCGGTCAGCCCAGACGGGCCGGGGAGGAGGCCCCGGAGATCAGCGGCCGGGGGCTCCCGGTGCCGTCGGCGGGCACGGTCCACAGGTCCGAACGGTCGGCGGCGCCGTCGGCGGGCAGGGCGTAGGCGAGCGTGCCGTCGTCCAGCCAGGCGGCCTGGTCGTCCACGCTGCGCTTCTCGGCGAGCGGGTGGTCCCGCAGCGTCCGCAGATCCATGACGTGTTCGCGCCACAGCGAAGCGCCGGGCCGGACCCGCTTCTTGTACGCGATACGCGTCTCGTCCGGGGAGAGCGAGGGACATTCGACGTTCTTGGCAAGGGTGGTGACGGACCGACCGGACACCGAACCCTTGACCAGGTAGGTCTCACCGGCCGTGGCGAGCGTGGCATAGAAGGTGTCGTCGTCCGCGGAGAAGGTGACGCCCCAGAAGTTGACGTCCTGGGCGCGGTGCTCCCGCCCGTCCATGGTGATCGCAAACTGCTCCAGGTCGGCGTCGAGCTTCCAGGTGCTGGTGTCCAGGATGGCGGTGCGCGTGGAGAAGAACGCCGCGCCGTAGGACTCTCCGGAGATGAACACGGTCCAGGCGACGAAGCGGCCGCTGGGCGAGACGCGGGCCCGGCTGGGCGTGCCCGCCAGTGGGAAGCTGCGCACCTGGCGCAGCTCGGCGTCGACGATGACGGCCTTGTTGTCCTGGGCGAGGGCACCTGGGCTGGAGCGCAGGCAGACGCCCGTACCCGCAGCCGCATGGAAGCGCTGGCAGGTGAGGTCGGACACCGTGCGGGTGCCTTCGGGCGCATCGGCCGGGACGGAGGCGAGGGCGCCGCGGTGCGGGCCCTGCCCGCTGCCCAGGAAGGCCAGCGCGTCCCGTCCGGCCGTCAGTGACACGGCCCCCGCGGTCGCGGCCGGGCCACCGGCCCGCGGCTGGTCGGCACGGGAGGCGGCGCGCAGCACCAGGGTGGCGCCGACGCCCCCGAGCAGCAGCACCGCCACCGCGAGGACGAGCAGGCGGCGGGAGCGTGTCATCGGCTTCCTCACGGGCGTCGGGCCGGGTTGGGCGGTGTGGGTGCGGGAGGCGTGCCGGGCGCGGCCGGCGACGGCCGCAGCACGCGGCCGGCGACGGCCGCGCAGCACAGCAGGCCGGCCGCGGCGGCCGCGAGCGCCGGACCGGGGCCCCAGAGGGTCCATGCCCCGCCGAAGGCCAGCGAGCAGCCGAAGCGGGCCAGCGCCTGGCCGGTGCCGACCAGGGCCAGGCCGGTGCCGCGCAGCGGCTCGGGGACGGTGGCGGCCACGGCGGCCGGCAGCACCCCGTCGGTGGCGGCGTAGAACAGGCCGTGCAGGGCGAGGACGAGGTAGGGCAGGGCGGGCCAGTCGGGGGCCCACAGCAGCAACCCGTAGGCGGTGAGCAGGAGGGCGTGCCCGGCAAGGAAGACGGTACGGCGTCCGATCCGGTCGGCGAGGGCCCCGGCCGGGACGGCCAGCAGCAGGAACACGGCGGCGGTGCCCAGCGGCAGGAGCGGGAACCACTGGTCGTCGATGCCGGTTCGGCGCTGGAGCAGCAGGTAGACGAAGGCGTCGCTGACGGTGGTGAGGCCGAGCAGGACCGCGCAGAGCGCCAGGGCGCGCAGCCGCGGCAGGCGCAGCAGCGCCACCGCGTCGCGCAGCTTCACGGGCTGCGGGCCGGCGGGCTCGGCGGAGGGTGCCGGCGGGGCGGGTGCGGGGCGCCGGGCGGGCGGGGCCGCCGCCGGCCGGGGCGGGAAGTCGGCCGCGCCGGAGGGGACGAAGAGCACGAGCACCACGACGCCGAGTGCGGCGACGCAGGCGCTGACGCCGAAGACGGCGTCGTAGCCGTCGGCGGCCACGCCGAGGATGAGGAAGGCGGCGAGGGGCCCGAGCAGCGCTCCCGTGGTGTCCATGGCCCGGTGCAAGCCGAAGGCCCGGCCCTGTGACGCGTGCGGTGTGGACAGGGAGATCAATGCGTCGCGCGGGGCGGTGCGCAGGCCCTTGCCGGTGCGCTCCAGCGCCAGGATCACGCTGATCGGGCCGAGGCTGTGGGCGAGCAGCAGCAGGGGCTTGCACAGGGCGGACAGGCCGTAGCCGATGCCGGCGACCAGCTTGTGGTTGCGGACCCGGTCGGCGAGGTGCCCGCCGGTGAGCTGCACCAGGGCGCTGACGCCGTTGTAGACGCCGTCGAGGGCGCCGAACCCGAGCGGGCTGAGGCCGAGCCCCGCGATCAGGTACAGCGGCAGGACGGCGGTGACCATCTCGGAGGAGACGTCGGTGATCAGGCTGACCGTGCCCAGTGCGAGGACGGTTGGGGCGACCGCCCGCGCCCTGCCGGTTCCCCGGCCCGGTGCGGTCTTCGCGCCCGCGGGTGCGGAGCGGTCCGCGAGGTACATGCTCTGGTGCTCCCCCGTACAGACGGTCTGACGTCATTCGAACGTGCGAGTCGAACCCGAACCCTAGTCCTTGTACGGGCCAACTGTGCTGCGTACGGCGCGATTCGGCCGTACGTGCCACCGCGTCACCCGCGGCTGCTCTCGTCCCGCAGCCACGTGGAGAAGTCCTGGTCGCGGATGGCCCGGCGGGATCCCCGGCGGGCCGCGAGCGCAGCCGCCGCGAAGACCACGACCGCGGGCAGGAGTTCCGGATCGGCGCGCAGCAGGGACCGAAGGTCGGACGTCGCGGTGCGCGCCGAAGGACCGGACCCCGCCGCGGCGTCCCGCCCGGCCTGGAACCGCTCGAACTCGGCGGAGGAGGTCGCCGCACGCACCTTGCGCCGGATCAGGTCCGACCAGGTGCGCGGCGGCCGCACGACGACCCTGGCGCTCTCGACCACGCGCCGCTCCCCGGGCCCGAAGGCGAGGGACGCGGCCAGGTCGTCGGCCATCAGCGGGGGCAGCGCCGCGATCCGCCGGTACCCCTCCTCGGTGACGGCGATGACACCTCGGCCGAAGAGGCCCTCGCGGACCGCCGGCAGCCGCTGCCACACCCGGTAGTAGGCCCGGACCGGCCAGGCGCAGCCGGTCAGCGGGATGTCCCGGCCCGGGGCGGCGGCGAGCAGGCCGGGGGCGGCGGCGAGGGCGTCCGTCAGCGCCCTTACGTCGGCGGCGCCGACCACGACGTCGGCGTCCACGTACAGCCGCGGAAAGCCCCGCGCGTGCTCGTCGCCGACCCGAAGTGCCGTGTGTTTGGAAGGGGTCGGGATCTCCACGACGCGTACCCGGTCGCCGCGCGCGCCCGCCACCCGGGCGGTGTCGTCGGTACAGCCGTTGCACACCACGACGATGTCGGGCCCGGACGACGGGGAGTCGGCCAGGAGCGCGTCGAGGAGTCGGCCGATGACCCGGCCTTCGTTGTGGGCCGGTATCACGATGCTGGTCACCCGGGCAGTATGCACGGTCGAACACCAGCTCCCGGCGATTCCGCCAACTCTGCCCGGGGGTACGCCCGGTGGACTAGATTGAGTGGCGCCGAGCGGATTCGGCGCGCTTCGGCGCGGCCGGCAACGATCCGGCCCGGCACGGGTGGTACGGGTTCGATCGCGTGTGGGGAACAGGCGGTCGGGCCGGGGGGCGGCATACGCGATTCGCGCAGAACATCGGTTGTGGGGGGCCATCACCGTTGAGCAGGTCACGCAGGGGACGCTCAGGCATCCGGCGTGCCCTCGGCAACGGCGTTCCCCCCTCCACCGCACGCGTCCCGGCCACGGGTAGTCGACACGCCGGTCGGCGTGCGCGGAAGGAAGGGAACGCTGTGAAGGACACCTCGAAGGACGGCGCGCAGAGCGCCGAACGGACCGCTGGGCAGAGCGCGGGCATCCCCGGCCGGGGGTCCGCGGCCCCGTTAGGCGTCGCGGTGGTCGGTGCGGGCTACTGGGGCCCCAATCTCGTCCGCAATTTCCAGTCCAGCCCGCAGTTCCGGCTGCGCTGGCTCTGCGACCTGGACATCGACCGTGCCCGGCAGGCACTCGGCCGCTACTCCACGGTGCAGCCGACCGCGGACTACGCCGCGGTCCTCGCCGATCCCTCCGTCCAAGCGGTCGCCGTGGCCACGCCGGCCGGGACGCACCTGGACGTCGCGCTGGCCGCGCTGCGGGCCGGGAAGCACGTCCTGGTGGAGAAGCCGCTCGCCGCCACGTACGAGGACGGAATGCGGCTGGTGGCGGAGGCCGAGAAGCGCGGCCTCACCCTGATGTGCGACCACACCTACTGCTACACGCCGGCAGTGCGCCGGATCCGGGAGATGGTCCGCTCCGGTGAACTCGGCGAGATCCACTTCGTCGACTCGGTGCGGATCAACCTCGGGCTCGTCCAGAAGGACATCGACGTCCTGTGGGACCTCGCTCCCCACGACCTGTCGGTCCTCGACTTCATCCTCCCCGACCACGTGCAGCCGGTGGCCGTCGCCACGACCGGCGCCGACCCGATCGGGGCCGGCCAGTCCTGCGTGGCCTACCTGACCCTCCAGCTGAGCACCGGCGCCATCGCGCACGTGCACGTCAACTGGCTCTCCCCGACGAAGGTGCGCACCACCATGGTCGGCGGCTCCAAGCGCACCCTGGTCTGGGACGACCTCAACCCCACGCAGCGCGTCGCGGTGTTCGACCGAGGCGTGGAACTGAGCACCCCGCAGGAGATCGGCGCCGACGAACGCCGCGACATGCTCGTCTCCTACCGGTCCGGCGACATGGTGGCGCCCGCGATCGGCGAGAAGGAGGCGCTGCGCAACATGGTCGAGGAGTTCGCCGACGCCATCAGGACGGGACGGCCGCCGCTGACCGACGGCCGGGCGGGCCTGAAGGTGCTGGACATCCTCGAAGCGGCTTCTCGGAGCCTGGAGTTCCGGGGCGCGGTCGTCGGACTGCGCACCGGGCGCTGACCGCTCCCGGTCGGACGCCGGCCCGAGGCCGGCCCGACCCCGGTCCCCATCGGGACCCTTCGCATGGCGTGACACGCAGGACCACGACCGATCCAGTGGGAGCAGGGCGTTGAGCAGCAGCGTACGAGGCAAGAAGATTCTGGTCACCGGCGGAGCGGGCACCATCGGCTCGCACGTGGTGGACCAGCTGGTGGACAACGGGGCACGCGAAATCGTGGTGCTCGACAACTTCGTGCGGGGGCGGACCGCCAACCTGGCGCGCGCCCTGCCGAGCGGCGTGGTGGAGGTCGTCGAGGGCGATATCCGCGACGTGGCGGCGGTGCGCAAGGTGACGGAGGGCGCCGACCTGGTCTTCCACCTGGCGGCCATCCGGATCACGCAGTGCGCGGAGGAACCACGGCTGGCGAACGAGGTGATGGTGGACGGCACGTTCAACGTGCTGGAGGCGGCGGCCGCCGCCGGGGTGGGGAAGGTGATCGCCTCGTCGTCGGCCTCGGTCTACGGCCTGGCCGAACAGTTCCCGACGACCGAGCGCCACCATCCGTACAACAACGACACCTTCTACGGTGCGGCGAAGGCCTTCAACGAGGGGATGCTGCGCAGCTTCCACTCGATGTACGGGCTGGACTACGTCGCACTGCGCTACTTCAACGTGTACGGCCCACGGATGGACATCCACGGGCTGTACACCGAGGTGCTCATCCGCTGGATGGAGCGCATCGCCTCGGGCGAACCGCCGCTGATCCTCGGCGACGGCCTGCAGACCATGGACTTCGTCGACGTGCGCGACATCGCGCGCGCGAACCTGCTGGCTGCCGAATCGGACCTGACCGACGAGGTGTTCAACGTCGCGAGCGGGACCGAGACGAGCCTGCTGGAGCTGGCGAACGGCCTGCTGGAGGCGATGGGCGCGGACGGCCTGGTGCCCGAGCACGGCCCGGCCCGTGCCGTGAACGGCGTGACCCGCCGCCTCGCGGACACCGCGCAGGCCCGCGAGCGCCTCGGCTTCACGGCCGCGATCGACCTGCGCACCGGCCTGCGGGACCTGGTGGACTGGTGGCGGGCGGAGCGCGCCGCCGACACGGCGGCGGAGGCGGGTCGATGAACGCCCCGGACCCGACCGCCCGGATCCCCGTGATGGTGCCCTGGCTGGGCGAGGAGGAGGCGAAGGCCGCCGCCGACGCGGTGCTCTCGGGCTGGGTCGCCCAGGGGCCCCGGGTCGCCGAGTTCGAACGGGCCTTCGCGGAACGGGTGGGCGCCGAACACGGCATCGCCGTCAGCTCGTGCACCACCGCCCTGCACCTGGCCCTCGTCGCCCTGGACCTGGGGCCGGACGACGAGGTGATCGTCCCCTCCCTGTCCTTCATCGCCACCGCCAACGCCGTGCGCTACACCGGTGCGCGCCCGGTGTTCGCCGACGTCGAGGAGGCCACCGGCAACCTGACCCCGGCCACCGTGGACGCGGTCCGCACCCCCCGCACGAGAGCGGTCCTCGCCGTCCACCAGGGCGGGGTGCCCGCCGACGTGCACGCCCTGCGGGCGGCGTGTGCCGCCTGGGACATCGCCCTCGTGGAGGACGCGGCCTGCGGCATCGGCGCGACGGTCGGCGGGAAGTCCGTGGGCCACGGGGCGCTGCTCGCCGCCTGGTCCTTCCACCCCCGCAAGGTGATCACCACCGGCGAGGGCGGCATGGTGACCACGGACGACGCGCGGTGGGCGGAGCGGCTGCGCCGTCTGCGCGAGCACGGCATGAACGTGTCCGCCGCGCAGCGGCACGCGAGCAGCAAGCCGATCGTCGAGAGCTACCTGGAGGTCGGCTACAACTACCGGATGACCGACATCCAGGCCGCGGTCGGCCTGGTGCAGCTCGGCAGGCTGGACGAGATCGTGGCCCGGCGGCGCCGGCTCGCCGCCCGGTACGCGGAGCTGCTGCGCGAGGTCCCGGGCCTGCGCCCGGTCCGCGACCCCGCACACGGGCAGGGCAACTTCCAGTCCTACTGGGTGCTGCTGGCCGAGGACTTCCCCGTCGGGCGGGACACCCTGCTCGCGGTGCTCTCCGAGGCCGGGATCTCGGCCCGGCGCGGGATCATGGCCTCGCACCTGGAGCCCGCGTACGAGGGCCACGACGCGGCCCCGCTGCCGGTGACCGAGCGGATCAGCCGCGACTCCCTGATCCTCCCGCTGTTCCACACCATGACCGAAGCCCAGCAGGACCGGGTGGTGGCGGTGCTGCGGGAGCAGGCAGGCGGATGAGCGCTGCGGTGACCGAGGACCTGCTGGTCGTCGGCGCGGGCGGGTTCGCGCGGGAGACCGCGCAGGCTGTACGGGACGTGGCCGCGGCCGACGCGGCGAGCGGGCGTGCGCCCCGGTGGCGGCTGGCCGGGCACCTCGACGACGATCCGGCCCTGCACGGCCGGGAGGTCGACGGGGTGCCGGTGCCGGGCGGCTGCGAGCTGGTCCACGCGCTGCCGGCCGCCCGGGTCGTGGTCTGCGTGGGCAGCCCCCGGGACTACGCGGTACGGGCCCGCCTGGTGCGGCGGCTGGGCCTGCCCGGGGAGCGGTACGCGACGGTGGTACACCCCACTGCGGCGGTTTCGGGCTCCTCGTCCGTGGGGCCGGGCTCGGTGCTGCTCGCGCACAGCGTGCTGACGGCCGGTGTCCGGGTCGGTTCGCACGTGGCGGTGATGCCTCAGGTGGTACTCACCCACGAGGACGAGGTCGGGGACTTCGCCACCCTCGCCTCGGGCGTCCGCCTGGGCGGCGGGGTGCGGGTGGGACGCGGGGCGTACGTGGGGGCGGGGGCTCTGGTCCGGGAGTACGCGGCGATCGGTGCCTGGTCGCTGACCGGCATGGGCAGCACCGTCCTCGCGGACGTCCC
This sequence comes from Streptomyces sp. NPDC058880, assembly GCF_042742535.1. Lineage (NCBI taxonomy): Bacteria > Bacillati > Actinomycetota > Actinomycetes > Kitasatosporales > Streptomycetaceae > Streptomyces > Streptomyces sp. NPDC058880. Next base: position 46,755 of record NZ_JBHYMC010000017.1, on the reverse strand, counting down.
GGCCGGGGAGGTGTGGGCCGGCAGCCCGGCCCGCCTCCTGCGGCCGGCGGGGGCCACCGCCCTCGCCGAACTGGCCCGCGAGGCGGGCGAACCGGGCGGGGCCGGGTGCGGACCCGACGGGGACGCGCCGGCGCACGGCACGGAAGACGGCACCGGCCCGAACGGCCGGCGGCCGGAGACACGGATGGAGAGTCCAGTCGTATGAACCAGATACCGCTCGTGGACCTGAAGGCGGCGCACGCCGAGGTCGCCGAGGAGTTACAGGCCGGATTCGACCGTGTGCTGGCCGGCACGGCCTTCATCGGCGGCGCCGAGGTCCAGGCCTTCGAGCGCGAGTACGCCGCTTTCGCCGACGTCCGGCACTGCGTAGGAGTCGCCAACGGCACCGACGCCCTCGAACTGGCCTTGCGGGCGAGCGGGGTCGGCGTCGGCGACGAGGTGGTGCTGCCCGCCAACACCTTCATCGCCACCGCGGGCGCCGTCGCCCGGATCGGTGCCCGGCCGGTGCTGGTCGACTGCCTGCCCGACACCCTCCTGATGGATCCGCAGGCCGCACTGGACGCGGTCGGCAAGGCCACCCGCGCGGTGGTGCCCGTCCACCTCTACGGGCAGTGCGCGGCCGCCGCGGAGCTGGCGGACCGGCTTCCGGACCACGTGAAGGTGGTCGAGGACGCGGCGCAGAGCCAGGGCGCCACCCGTGGCGGCCGCTCCCCCGGCAGCGGGACGATCGCCGCCACCAGCTTCTATCCGGGCAAGAACCTGGGCGCCTACGGGGACGCCGGCGCGGTGGTGACCGACGACCAGGAGCGCGCCGACCTGGTACGCGCCCTCGCCAACCACGGCGGCGTGGCCAAGTACCGCCACGACGTGCCGGGATTCAACAGCCGGCTCGACGGCCTACAGGCCGTGGTCCTGCGGGCGAAGCTGGCCCGCCTGGCGGAGGGGAACGCGGCCCGCCGGGCCGCCGCCGCCCGCTACGACGAGCTGCTCGGCGATCTGGCCGCCGCGGGCCGCGTGACCCTGCCGGTCACGGCGGAGGACAACGTCCACGTCTGGCACCTGTACGTCGTTCGGATCTCCGGAGCGGACCGCGACGCCGTCGTCGGCAAGCTGAACGCGGAGGGGATCGGAGCGGGCGTGCACTACCCGGCCCCGGTCCACCTCACTCCGGCCTTCGGCCACCTCGGTCACGGTCGCGGGGACTTCCCGCACGCGGAGCAGGCAGCGGACGGCATGCTCTCCCTCCCCCTCTTCCCGCAGATCACCGCCGCCCAGCAGCAGCGGGTCGTGGAAGCGTTCTTCGACGCCCTGCGCTGATGCGCGTCGGCGTGACAACAATGAGGTCCACATGAACAGACGGACAAAGCTGCTCCGTTACGGTCTCTTCACCTCGGTGGCGGCCCTGATGGCCACGGTCCTCCCCCCGGCCGCGGTGGCCGGGGCGGCCGATCCCTGCGGTCCCGCCACGAACGCGATCGTCTGCGAGAACTCCAAACCGGGCACCCCGAAGGAGGAGTGGTTCGCGCCGAGCGCGTACGGCGACATCAAGGGCTTCCCCACCCGGGAGAGCGTCCAGCCCGGCGACACCGTGCAATTCAAGGTCCAGTCTCCGACGCCGTACAAGGTGTCCATCTACCGCCTCGGCCACTACGGGGGCAACGGGGCCCGGCTGATGTCCACGGCCGCCCAGGCCGCCCAGACGTACCCGGCGAACTTCGCGCCGGGCGGGAACCCGGCCGCCTGCACCACCAAGGCATCCACCGGGCTGGTCGACTGCGGCAACTGGCCCACCACGGCGACGTGGAGCGTGCCGGCCGACGCCGTCTCCGGCCTCTACATCGCCAACTTCGACCAGGCGGACGGCAACGGCGTGATGCCGTACCCGTTCGTGGTCCGCAAGGACTCCAGCCACTCCGACATCGTCGTGCAGACCAGCGACCAGACCTGGCAGGCGTACAACAACTACGGCGGCCAGGACCTCTACGACGGCGGCGGTCCCGCGCCCGACGGGCGTGCCTACGAGGTCAGCTACAACCGGCCGATGGACATCGGCGGGGACAACGGGATCTACGGCTCCGAGTTCCAGATGATCGCCTGGCTGGAGCGCAACGGCTACGACGTGAGCTACATGTCCGGGATCGACACGTCGGTCCGCGGCGCGGCCCTGCTGGCGAACCACAAGGTGTTCATGTCCTCCGGCCACGACGAGTACTGGACCCAGGAGCAGTTCACCAACGTCCTGAACGCGCGCCGCGCCGGGCAGCACCAGACGTACTTCAGCGGCAACGAGATCTTCTGGAAGACCCGGCTCGCCCCGAGCATCGACGGGACGAACACCGCCGACCGGACGCTGGTCTCGTACAAGGAGACCAAGCTGTCCTTCCCCCAGCCCAACGGCGTCCCCGACCCGAGCGGGATCTGGACGGGCACCTTCATGGACCCGGCCAGTGCCACCGGCGGGCGCCCCTTCCAGCCGCAGAACCAGCTGACCGGCTCGATGTTCAGCGTCAACGGCTACCGCAGCGACGCGATCACCGTGCCCGGAACCTTCGCCAAGCAGCGGCTGTGGCGCAACACCTCCGTGGCGAACCTCACCCCCTCGCAGACCGCCGTGTTCCCGCAGGGGACGCTCGGCTACGAGTGGGACAGTGACGTGGAGAACGCCAGTCGGCCCGCCGGGCAGATCCAGATGTCGTCCACGACGGTCGACATCGAGGACGGCAAGCTCCTGAAGGACTACGGCAACACCTACGGCAACGGCACCGCGACCCACAGCCTGGTGGCCTTCCGCGACCAGACCTCGCACGCGCTGGTATTCGGCGCGGGCACCGTGCAGTGGTCCTGGGGCCTGACCGACACGCCCACCTCCAACCCCGACGACACCGTGGTCACCGCCGACAAGCGGATGCAGCAGGCCACCGTGAACGTCTTCGCCGACATGGGTGTGCAGCCCAAGTCCCTGCAGAGCGACCTGATCGCCTCGACCACGTCCACGGACACCGTGGGCCCCGGCATCACCGTGACCAGCCCGGCGGCGAACGCCACCGTCCCGGCCCTGCGGCCGGTGACCGTCACCGGTACGGCGACGGACACCGGCGGCGGCGTGGTGGCCCGGGTCGAGGTCTCCACCGACGGCGGAACCACCTGGAAGGCGACCACGGGCCTGGGAACCTGGAGCTACACGTGGACCCCGACCACCCCGGGCCCCGTGCAGATCCAGGTGCGTGCGGTCGACGACAGCGTCAACATCGGCGCGACCACCACGGTCCCGCTGACGGTCGGCCCCCAGCAGTGCCCGTGCACCGTGTGGCCCGCCGCGGCCGTGCCCGGCACCGTCAACGCCGGTGACGGCAGCGCCGTCGAGCTCGGCGTGAAGATCCGCTCCTCGGAGGCCGGTTCCATCACCGGCGTCCGGTTCTACAAGTCCCCGGCCAACACCGGGACGCACACCGGCAGCCTGTGGAGCAGCACCGGCCAGCGCCTTGCGACCGGCACCTTCACCAACGAGACCGCGTCCGGCTGGCAGCAGCTGAACTTCTCCAGCCCGGTGCCGATCAAGCCCAACACCACCTACATCGCTTCCTACTTCGCGCCGAACGGCGGCTACTCCTTCGACAACACCTTCGCCGACGGCGACGCGGGCCTGGCCCCGCTCACGGCGCTGCGGAGCGGGACCGACGGCGGCAACGGCGTCTACCGCTACAGCGGCACCGGCGGCTTCCCGAACAAGGCCGCGTCCGGCAGCAACTACTGGGTGGACGCGGTCCTGGACACCTCGGCCGCCAGCACGACCCCGCCCACCGTCACCGGGACCTCGCCGCAATCCGCCGCGACGGGCACCCAGATCACGGCGACGATGACGGCCACCTTCAGCACGGCCGTCGACGCGGATGAGCTCACCTTCACCGTGAAGGACTCGGGCGGCGCCACCGTCCCGGGCACCAAGGCCCTCGGAGCGTCGAACAGCGCGACCTTCACCCCGTCCACCGAGCTCGCGCTGAACACCACGTACACGGCGTCGGTCCAGGCGACCGACCTGTGGGGCAACGCCATGACCGCGCCCGTCACGTGGAACTTCACGACCAGCGCGAGCCCGCCGGCGGTGAACTGCCCGTGCACCCTGTGGAGCGGCAGCGCGACGCCGAGCACCGCCAACGTGGGCGACGACGCCAACTCGGTGGAGCTCGGAACCCGCTTCCAGTCGGCGGTGAACGGCTACATCACCGGTGTCACCTTCTACAAGGGCCCCGGTAACACCGGCACCCACACCGGCAGCCTGTGGTCCGCCTCCGGCACGCTGCTGGCCACCGGCACCTTCGGCAGCGAGACCCTGACCGGCTGGCAGGAGCTGCAGTTCGCAACACCCGTACCGATCACGGCGGGCACCACGTACGTGGCCTCCTACCACGCACCGAACGGCAACTACTCCGTGGACGGGGGCTACTTCACCGCCGCCCACCGCTCCTACCCCCTGGTGGCCCCGGCGGACGCGCCCGGCAGCGGCAACGGGCTCTACAAGTACGGCTCCGCCACGGCGTTCCCGTCGAACACCTTCGGATCCGTGAACTACTGGGTGGGTCCCGTCTTCACCACGACCCTGCCGAACTCGGCCCAGTCCGCGGACGGTTCCACGGAGGTGTCCGGCCAGTGAGCACGGTCAGCGTGGTGATCCCCTGCTACAAGTACGGCCACTTCCTGGCCGACTGCGTCAAGAGCGCCCTCGACGAGCAAGAGGGCGTGGACGTCCGGGTACTGATCATCGACGACGCCTCGCCCGACGACTCCGCGGACGTGGCACGCGCGCTGGCGGCGGCCGACCCCCGGATCGAGGTCCGGGTCCACGAGCGCAACCAGGGGCACATCGCCACCTACAACGAAGGTCTGTTGGAGTGGGCCGACGGGGACTACGTCGCCCTGCTCTCGGCGGACGACCGGCTGGTCCCGGGCGCCCTGGTGCGCGCGGCGGCCCTGCTCGACGCGCACCCGGAAGCGGGATTCGCCTACGGCAGGCCGCTGCGCTTCCGGCACGGCGGTCCCCTGCCGGCGGCCCGTACCCGCTCCACGGGGTCGGTGGTCTATCCGGGCCACTGGTGGCTGGACCGGCGGTTCCGGGAGGGCACCGGCTGCATCACCTCGCCCGAGGTGGTCGTCCGTACCAGCCTCCAGCGCAAGGTCGGCGGCTACGATCCGCAGCTGCCTCACGCCGGTGACATCGAGATGTGGATGCGGCTCGCGGCCCACGCCGACGTGGGCTACGTCCGCGGCGCCGACCAGGCCTTCTACCGCGTCCACGGCAACAACATGTCCACGACGGACTTCGGCGGGCAGCTCGACGACCTCCGCCAGCGCCTCGTCGCCTTCGACTCGGTGCTGGCCAAGTGCGGGGATCTGCTTCCGGAGCCGGACCGGCTGGCACGTGCGGCGCGCACCCGGCTCGCCCGGTACGCGCTGCGGCGCGCCTACCGGGCGTACGACCGGGGGCGCACCTCGGTGGTTCCGGTCGAGGAGCTGGTGGGGTTCGCGGCCGAGTGCCTGCCCGACGGCTACACGGCGCTGGCCGAGTACCGGGCGCTGCAACGGCGCCGGCGGATCGGCCCGCGCGCGATGCCCTACCTTCAGCCGCTGGTGCTGTCGGCGGTCGCCGACCGGGGGCGCGAGTGGCTGTGGTGGCGTTCCTGGAAGCGCCGAGGGATCTGATGGCCCGTCTCCACCGGTTCCACCGGCGGGACCTGTGGACCGGCGTCGGCGCTCTCGCGCCGGCGCCGGTTCCGGCGTGTCAGGAGCCGGTCGGTCCACAGGGTGGCGGCCGCACCGCAGACCGTCGCCAGCAGGGCCACTCCGGCCAGGGACCGTACCCGGTCACCGTTCCGTGCGGCCGCGTGCGGCGGCACCAGGAGGTCCACGCTCATCCGTGCGGCGTCCGGGATGCCCTGCTGCGTCTGGAGCTCGGTCAGGTGCCGGGTGTAGATCTCGATGATCTTCCGTACGGACGCGTCGGCCACGTCCGGGTCGGGATGCTCCACCTGGATCTGGAGCGAGGGGATCAGATGGCGCGGGGTGACACTGGTGCCGCTGTTGCGCGGTGTCATCTGGTAGGCGCCGGCGACCCCCGCCGCCTTGAGCTCGGCCGCTCCCTCGGCCGATTCCAGCTGCTGGACGACGCCGTACGAGACGGCGGCGAGCGGTGGCTGGAGGTTCGCGAGCTGGTTCGGCTGTCTGCTGGTGACCGGCGGTTTGAGCACCACGATCGCGGAGCTGAGGTGCACCGGTCCGGGCCTCAGCACCGCCACCCCTCCGGTGGCCGCCAGCAGCACCGCCACGACCAGGACGTACCAGCGCCGACGCAGCGCACGGACCAACTCACCAGGCGACACGGGGATCCTTTCCACCCTTTCCTTCATGTCCGATCTTTGCAGGACCCGGGTAGGTACGCCATCAATTCCGTTACCCGGCAGGGGTGTTCGTGAGCATTCGGGAAATGGGCGCGGTGCTGCGCCGGCGCTGGTACGTGATCGTGCCGGCGATGCTGCTCAGCCTGCTGGCGGCGCTGCACTTGTACCGGTCGGTGCCCGTGGCGTACCAGTCGCAGAGTTCGGTGGCGCTGCTGGACTCCTCTGCCGCCGCCAAGCTGCCGCCCGCCTTCGGCAACCCGATCTCCAACGCGGGCGGTGCCCTGGTGGTGACCGCGGACGTGCTGATCAGGGCGATGTCGGGAGCCGACGCCGCCCGTGAGCTGCACAGCCTCGGCGTGACCGATCCCTATACCGTCGGGTTCGCCGCGAACACCTCGGGTCCGCTGTTGACGATGACGGTCACGGGGACCGACCGGGAGAAGGTGCTCAAGGAGACGAACATCCTGACCGGCTTCGCCGGGGAGCAGCTCAACGCACTCCAGGCCGCGGCCAAGGTACAGCCCGCGTACATGGTGCAGACGGCGCCGGTGGTGCTGCCGCAGACGCCGGTGCCCCAGCTCAAGAGCCGTTACCAGCAGGTGCTCGGGGTCCTCATCCTCGGCGTCAGCGTCGGGTTCACCCTCTCCTTCGTGGCGGACGCGCTGTCGGCGGCCCGGCGGCGCCGGCGCGACAGCTCGGCCGAGGGCTCGGCGGGGCCGGCCCGGGCCGGCCGGCGCAGGTCCCGGGGCCGCCATGTGGACGCCACCGCCCTGCTCACCGGCTACCTGGCGCTGGCGTTCTTCATCCCGTCCAACCTGACGCTGCCGGGTCTGGGCGGGGTGGGGACCCCGGCCAATGTGTTCGCCCTACTGGCCCTGTTCTGGTATCTGGCGACCTGGCTCGCCGGCCGGATCCGTCCCGCGCCCGGGACCCGACTGCCCCGGGTGGCGATGTGGCTGCTGGCCGTCTCGGTCCTGGCCTCCTACATCGCGAACGCGGGCCGCGGCAGCGTGCGCAAGGAGTTGCTCGGTGCCGACCGCGGCCTGATCGCGCTGCTGGTGTGGGTGTCGCTGGTGGTGCTGGTCACCGCCGGGATCCAGGACCGTGCCCGCCTGGACGTGCTGCTGCGCCGGGCCGTGGTGATGGGGACGATCGTGGCGGCCATCGGCTTCTACGACTTCTTCACCGCGACCAACATCGCCGACAGCATCAGCATCCCGGGGCTGTCGTCCAGCGTCCCCCAGATCACGACCCTGGACCGCGGGGCGTTCACCCGGCCCCGGTCCACCACGGCGCAGCCGCTGGAGTTCGGCGGGATGCTGGCGCTGCTGCTGCCCTTCGCCGTCCAGCAGGCCTTCGATCCGGTACGGCGCCATCTGAAGGCCTGGCGCCGCTGGGGTCCGGTGGCACTGATGGGCGGGGCGCTGCCGCTGACGGTGTCGCGCACCTCGATCATCGGGGCGCTGATCGTGATCCTGGTGATGGTGCCGCGCTGGAAGCCGCAACGGCGGTGGACCGCGATCGGGGTGCTGGTGGGTGCGGTGGCCTGCTTCAAGGTGATCATCCCCGGGCTGATCGGCACCATCACGGGGCTGTTCGCGTCCTTCCTGTCGAACTCCGACAGCAGTACCCAGGCCCGTACGGTCAAGTACAGCGCGATCGTGCCCTACCTGGACGAACGGCCGCTGTTCGGGCGCGGCATGGGCACCTTCATTCCCGAGCTCTACTTCTTCACCGACAACCAGTACATGCTGACCCTCGCCGAGACGGGGTTCCTGGGGCTGATCGCGCTCCTGTTCCTCTTCCTCGCCGGTATCCACCAGGGCGGCGCGATCCGCCGGCTGGCCGTCGGCGAGTCCGACCGGGAACTGGGGCAGGCGTTCTTCGCCTCCGCCCTGGTCGCCCTGGTCGTCAGCGCCACCTTCGACGCCCTCAGCTTCCCGATGTTCGCCGGGATGTTCTTCCTGACGATCGCCGCCGGAGGCAGTTACCTCGGCTTCATCCGGCGCGCGGCGCCGAAGCCCCGATTCGTGGAGTACCCATGTCTTCCCGCCGATCAACAGCTCCCCACTCCCCCGCCGGCACCGGCCCGGTAGCGGTCCTCGTCGTCACCTGGAACAGCGCGGAGGTCCTGCCGGATTTCCTCGCCTCGCTGCCGGAGGGCATGGCCGGGCTCGACTGGCGCCTGGTCGTCGCCGACAACGACTCCGCCGACGACACGGTGGAGGTCGTCCGCTCCCTGGCCCCGGACGCGACGGTCGTCCAGACCGGCCGCAACGCCGGGTACGCAGCCGGGGTGAACGCCGCGCTGGCGGCGGCCGCCGCCTGGGAGGGCGGCTTCCGGGCCGCCCTGGTGTGCAATCCGGACATCCGGATGCGGCGGGGCTGCGCCGGGGTGCTCGTGGACGCGCTGGGCAGGGCGGAGCCCGGCGGCGGCCGGGTCGGGATCAGCGTCCCGCTGCTGTACGAGGAGGACGGCCGCACGCTGCTGCACTCGCTGCGCCGCGAGTCCAGCGTGACCCGCGCGCTGGGCGAGGCGGTGATCGGCAACCGCCGGGCGGGGCGCTTCCCGCACTGGAGCGAGCTGGTCACCGACCCGGCGGCGTACGAACGGGAGACGGTGGCGGACTGGGCGACGGGGGCGCTGATGGCACTGTCCGGGGAGTGCCTGGCCGCGTGCGGGCCGTGGGACGAGTCCTTCTTCCTGTACTCGGAGGAGACCGAATACTGCCTGCGGGCCAGGGACCTCGGCTTCGTGACCCGGCTGGAGCCCTCGGCCTCGGCCACCCACCTCGGCGGGGATTCCCAGGTGTCGCCCCGGCTGTGGACGCTGCTGACGGTCAACCGGGTCCGCCTCTACCGCCGGCGTCACGGCCTCGCGGCCACCACCGCCTTCCGGGCGGCCGTGCTGCTGCGGGAGTCCTCCCGGGCGGCCCTGGGCCGCCCCGCGAGCCTGGCGGCGGCCCGGGCCCTGGCCGGTCGGTCGGCGCCGCACGGCGCCCCGTAGGCCGCGGGAGCCCCGCGGGAGCCGGCCGGGCCGGCGCGTGTTGTCACAGGGACGGGCCGGCCGGTGTCCTGTGAGCGTACCCCTGGAACCGGAGGAGACATCATGAGCGAGGACGGCGCCGGCGCGGCGACCGAGACCTTCGTCGCGCACCGCAACCTGCTGTTCACCGTGGCCTACGAGATGCTCGGATCGGCGGCCGATGCGGAGGACGTCCTGCAGGAGACCTGGCTGCGCTGGGTCGAGGTCGACCTGGAGCAGGTGCGCGACCGGCGCGCCTACCTGGTCCGGATCACGACCCGGCAGGCGCTGAACCGGCTGCGGGCGATGAGCCGGCGCAAGGAGGCCTACGTCGGTTCCTGGCTGCCCGAACCGCTGCTCACGGCGCCGGACGTGGCCGAGGACGCGATGCTCGCGGAGAGCGTGTCGACGGCATTGATGCTCGTCCTGGAGACGCTGTCGCCCACCGAGCGCGCCGTTTTCGTCCTGCGGGAGGTCTTCGACGTCGGCTACGAGGAGATCGCGGCCGCGGTCGGCAAGAGCGCGGCGGCGACACGCCAGATCGCCCACCGCGCCCGCCGGCACGTCGACGCGCGGCGCCCGCGGCAGGCGGTCTCGGCCGCCCAGACGCGGGCGGCGCTGGAGTCCTTCCGGGAGGCGCTGGAGTCCGGTGACCCGCAGGACCTCCTCGCCGTGCTCGCTCCCGATGTCGTCCTGGTGGCCGACGGCGGCGGCATCAAGCAGGCGGCGCTGCGGCCGATCACCGGTGCCGCGAAGGTGGCCCGCTTCGTGGCGGGCGGTATCGGCAAGAACGACCGGCGCAACCTCGCGATGTCCCTGACGCCGACCGTGGTCAACGGCAGCCCGGCCCTGGCCGTCCATCTGGGCGGGGAGTTCGACGGGGTCATGACGTTCCGGATCGAGGACTCCCGCATCGCGGGCCTCTACTACGTCCGCAACCCGGAGAAGCTGGCCCGCCTCGCCTCGGAGATCCCGCTGGCCCTGCGGTGAGCTCTGCCGGACGGGCCGCAGAGGCAGGTTCGTGAGGACGCTGGGACCCCGGCGCCCCCCAGATCGAAGAAGTCCGGACTCGACTGCGGGAGGCAGAGACCCACCTCGAACACCTCGCGATCACCCGGAAGGCCATCACCGCTCTCGCCGACCGGCTCTTGGCCGCTCCGCCGCAGCTGCCCGAGCACCCGGACCATCCCTGCATCCTCGCCGTCCTCAACGAGGCCGCTGCCCCCACTGGGCCCTCTGGGCCCTCGACGTCTGCGAAGCCCTCGACTGCGAACTACCGCCGAAGAACATCGAGGGCACCCGCGCCACGCTGAAGCGCTTGCTCAAGCTCGATTGCCTCGCCGAAGCCGGCACCGGCAGCTTCGCCAGGAGGCAGGAGCCGACCAAGCACCGCGGTCCGCGGCCTTGCCTGAACCCCGCCGGGAATCGCACAACACTTCACGAACTGCTGGTCTCTGCGGCCTTGGGCTGCTGTTGGGTAGCGCAGTGGATGCCACCGCCGCCTTCGGCGACGGTGTGGATCTCCAGCTGAACGACCTCGCGATCGGGGTAGAGGTCGCCGATGACGGCGGCGGCCTGCTGGTCGGCCTTGCGGTCGCCGAAGCGGGGGATGAGGACGGCGTCGTTGGCGATGTAGTAGTTGGCGTAGGAGCCGAGGAAATCCTCCCCGCGGCGGCCGAGCCGGGTGGGGTCGGGTTCGGGGAGGTCGATGATCTCGAACCTTCTTCCATGGGCGTCGGTCGCGCCCTCCAGGACGCCGCGTGCCTGATCGTGGGCGCGGGTCCACACGTCGGGGCCGTCGCCGGCCCAGGCGCGGCTGAGCAGGACGACACCGTTCTCTGCGAAGCGGGCCAGCGAGTCGACGTGGTAGTCGGTGATGTCCTGGCCCTTGACGCCGTTGAACCAGATCACCTTGTCGGCGCCGACCAGGTTCTTGAGGGAGTTCTCGATCTCGTCGCGGCTCAGGTCCGGGTTGCGGTTGGGGTTGACCAGGGAGCTCTCGGTGACCAGGAGGGTGCCGCGGCCGTCCACTTCCAGTGAGCCGCCCTCTCCCACCAGCGGCGCGTCGACGCGGGGGACGCCTGCGTACTCCAGGACGGCGCGGGCGACCTTCGCGTCGTGCTCGTGTTCCTGCTTGCCGCCCCAGCCGTTGAAGTGCAGGTCGATGCCCTGAAGGCCATTCGGGCCCTGGACGAAGGTCGGGCCGCTGTCGCGCATCCACAGGTCGTCGGTGGGTACCGCGATCACCTCGACCCCCGAGCCGCAGGCTCGACGGGCGGCCTTGACTTCCTCCGGGGCAGCCAGCATGACGACAGGCTCGAACTCGGCCAGCGCCCGGGCAATACCCGCGATGTCGCGCTGGACGTCGTCGGCCATGTCCTCCCAGACCGAGTCCAGCGGCGGCCAGGACATAAACGTGCGGACATGCTCACGGCTCTCCGCCGGCATGAACAGCTCGGCCTGGTTCCGAATGGGCACCGCGCTCTCCTGTACCCCGGCCGACGGCCGGCCCGACTTCTTCTCCTGGTTCTGGGCACAGGCTGTCAACCCCGCGGCGGCCAGCGCAGCAGCCACACCGTCCCTCAGCACGGTTCGGCGGTTCGGTCTCCTCATGACACGGCTCCCATCCCGGACGGAAGAATTCCTGACTGAAATTTCAGTCAATGCGAGACGGTAGCATTGCCTGTGTCGCCGCCTGGAACCTTCCTAGGGAGCCGAACCGTGTCCGCCCGCCGCACCGCCATCCTGGAAGCCGCCGCCCGCGTCATCGCGCAGCGCGGCATCAGGGGCCTGCGAGTCGAAGAGCTGGCCGAGGAGGCCGGCGTGTCGACCTCGCTGATCTACTACCACTTCCGCGACCGGGCCGGTCTCCTCGCCCGCACACTCGACTTCATCAACACCCGAGCCGAGCACTACACCCAGCCCACCAGCGACCCCGACACCGACCCTCGCGGCCACCTGGAAGAGATGCTGCTCCTCGAACTCCAGGACACCCCCGCCGTCGTCGAGAACAGCACCGCCTGGGGCGAACTTCGCTCCACCGCCGTCTTCCAGCCTGAACTGCGCGACCAGCTCCGCACCACCACCGACAGCTGGAACGACTACACCAGCGACCTGATCCACCGCGCCCAGCAGACCGGCCGCGCCACCCCCGACATCTCACCGGACGACGCCGCCCACCGGCTCACCGCCCTCGTCGAAGGACTCAGCAAACGCTGGCTCAGCGGCACCCTCACCCTCGAACGCTCCCGGCAGCTCCTGCGCGGCGCCATCATCGCGGAACTCGGCCCCTGACCCGACCAACACGGCCTCGCCCTCATCCGAAACAGGGCATCAACCTGCCTGCCGTACCGGGACACCTGGCCGCCACGGGGCGACCGCCCCGGCCCCGGTGTTCACCGGGGCGCCTTCGGACATTGCAGTTCCCTCCTCGTCTGGCACGCTGCCGCCCTTCCCCGTGTGACCGGCTCTCCCGGCCCCGGAGTACTACGGCGGCTCCGTCCCGTCCACGCCCCTCGGTGGGCAACGCGCCTATCCCGATTCGGGCCGTCGGCGGCGGCACGGAACGGGAGCGGTCATAGACGGTTCCCACGTTCACCGCTGATCGACGGCATCCGTCGCAGCCACGTGGGATCAGGGGGCCAGCAGGAGGTGTAGCAGGCCGACGACACCGATGCCGACGACGACCGCGGTGCCGATGTCAGGACGCTGGTAGGCGAGGACACCGGCAATCGTGCCCACGACGAGGAGCAGGATCGCCCGCACGCTGAATTGATCGTTCTGACCGTTCACTGGAGCCTTCTCCGTTCAGGATCCGCTGAAAAGCGCCTCACCGCCGGCGTCGATCGCACGCGCGGGGCCACTCGGGCATTCCGGCGACGGGCCGGGCCGACACCCCTATCGGCAGTGAATGCCGTGCACGGGCGCTGTTCCAGTGGACGCACATCGAGCGGAATTTCTGAAGCTGCAACGGGAGATGCAACCCTGGATGCTCACCATCGAGTGGAGGACGGGGAGCGGGTCATGGACGGAAGTGTGGATCTGGGGCCCTTCGACCCGCTGCACTGGCATTTGGGCGGGTCGGTCGCGCGGCGAGCCCCAGCCGGGGCGGGTACCCCGCGCCCGCGACGGGAAGTGACCCCCCAGGATGTCGAGTTCGTCCGATGGTTGCGAGGTTGCCTGGTCCGCGGGCGGTGGACTTCGCTCGGCGCCGCGGTGGCCATGGTGAAACGGGAGCGGGGCCTCCCCTGGGAGGACTGGGAGGAAGGGGAATCACAGCTCGGGGTCGCGGAGACCACGCTCTCCCGCTGGCTCAAGAGCGAGACGGTTCCTTCCCGCACCAAACTGCGCGAGCTCATCCGCTGTCTCGACCTGTGCATCCACGAGCGGAACGCGACCGACAGGGCGAGGGAGATCGCCCCGATCTCTGTAGAGGAATCGGAGGAGGGGATGCGGTTGCGCGGGGCCGCGGAGGCGGCCCGTGACCAGGCCCCGGCCCAGCGCGCCTACGCCCAGGCGCAACAGGCACTCGACGAGGCCGGGGAGCAGTGCCGGCTCCTGCTGGTCCACCTCGAAAATCTGCTGGGGCGACGCGACGAGAACCGGCGCGCCACCGCGGCGACCCTCATGGAGCTCACGTCCCAGGCGGGGGAACTCGCCCTCGCGCTGGGCGAGGAGGTGATCAGGGCCAACGATCGAGTGCTGCGGGCGAAGCAGAACGCGGATCGGATCGCGAGGGCAGCGATGCGACGGGAGGAGGAACTGAACGCGCGCATTGAGGAAGTCGAGAAGGTGCTCGAGAACTGGCAGGACCGTTACGACCGGGCGCATGCCGCGCGCGAGACGGCTCGCGAGGACGCCTTGAGCGAACGCCTGGAGATGGAGGATGCCCTCGATCGGGCCCGGGACTTGCTGGCAGGGTCCCAGGACTCCGAGGACCGTGCACTGCGACGCGCCGAGGAGCAGGAGAAGCTGAGGGGGTGGGCCGAGCGGGATCGCGCTGAAACCGCCGCGCGGGCACAGCTGCAGTACGACCTGGATCCTCGGTGGCATTGAGTCGGCACCGTGACTCCTCGGGCGGCCTGCACGCGGTCAGCGAAGCGTCGCTCCAGGTGGGGCTACGATCCCTATGTGCGACCGCGGGATCGGTGTGCGGTGCCCAGGCGGCGGGGCTGCCGCCACGCCACTCGATCAGCGGACCGTCATCGTCCCAGGTGACGTCGTCGGGGTCCAGTCCGGCCCGCCGCAAAAATTCGAGGAGATCACCCGGGCCGTGGGCGCGGCCGAGTATCTGGCCGTCGCACCGCACTCGGCGCCCGCCCTCGGCGTCGGGCGGGTAGACGACCACGCGTCGACCCATCCCCCACCCTGCGCGCCTGGTCATTCCAGCACTCCGGGTCACCGGGAAACGGACATAGATCACGAACCACCCTCTCAGAAGTCGTAGCCTACGGGCGCAGGCATCGACCCGTGCGGGGCGCACGGCCGAGATCCGTCCAGATCGTCAGCCAGGTCGGCCGCCTGCTCGTGCTGGGAACCGCCACCATGCTCGACCCGGCCAACGGGCCCCGAACAGCATCACTGCACCCACACATCAGGGCCACACCCCGCACCAGCCGGCAGGTATGGCGTCCGGTACGGGCCCGACCCCGGCGGTCTCACCTTCGACACGGCCTGGCGCTCCGCCGGTGTGCGGCCCCGCCCCGAGCGAAGCACTCTGCCGTCAGGCAGGTCATCGTGCCGGCGTCAGCGGGGCCGTGCACGCCGACTGCCCCCGCTGACGCCGGGCCTACGCCTCGCAGCTGTACTTCTCGGCGAGTTGGGTGACGGCCTCCCGCACCATGGCCGCGTTGTTGCGGGTCTCGGGGGCGTCCGGGTCGACGAGGTCCTTCTCCTCCTCTTCCCCTCCTCGGTCGGCCCTTGAGTCAGACGTGGCCGGTGGGAGCTTTGGCACCGGGCACCCGGGGCACGGTCGTTCGGGGCCGGGGCTGGGACGGCCCTTGGCAGGTCGAGTTTCCCGGAACGATCGATGTGATGGGTGTCCCCGTGCCCAACGGACATGCCCAGGCGCTCAGTGGCGAGCTTCTGTACTGGGTCACCTGTGACGCGCCGCAGTACGACAGTGACGGGGACGGTCCCTATCGCAAGGCCCAGGTCTGGGGCCGGTACCTGCGGACGGAGCCCCAGCCCACGGTGTAGGGATGCGACACGTCATGTTGCCGCGCTCGAACCGTCCCCATGCGGTGGAGCGCTGGACCTGGCTCCTGGTCGTCGCCCACACCCGGCTCCGCCCCACCCGACCCCTCTCCGCCGACCTCCGCCGACCCCCGCCGCGCCTGGCAGAAGCCGGCCAAGCCCGAACGGCTCATCCCGGCCCGTGTCCACCGCGGGTTCAGGAACAGCCGTCCCACGCGGTGTAGAAGCTGCCGGGGTTGACCAGGTAGCGGACGGTGGGGCGGGGCAGGTGGCGCACCTCGTGGCGGCGGGCGTAGCGGCGGATGAGCTCCCAGTCCTCGCGGGGCAGCACCTCGGGGGTGCGGCGCAGCCGGCTGAAGTGCAGCGCTCGGCTGCGCCGGGCCACGAAGGCGTTGGTGTCCAGGAAGGCCTCGCGAGCGGCGCGCCGGCGGTCGAAGGGCACCGACAGGACGTCGCGCTCGGTGCCGTCGGGCAGCACCCTGCGCAGTGCGGTGTAGACGGCGTCCGGCCCGCCGGGGGCGTCCAGTGCTGCCAGGGCCTGCTCCAGGTGGTCGGGCTCCCACAGGTTGTCGTCGTCGAGGAAGGCCACGTACCGGGAGCGGGTGAGCCGGATGCCGACGTTGCGCACGACTCCGGCGGTCGCCGTGTTCCGGGCCAGGGAGACCGCGAACAGGCGTGGGTCCACCGGCAGTTCGGGAAGCCCCGCTCCGTCGTCGACGACGATGACCACCTGGTCGGTGACGGTCTGCGCGAGGGCCGAGCGGACCGCCGCGCGCAGTGCGTCGGGGCGGCGGTGGGTGGCGATCACGGTGGCGACCCGGGCGGCCGGGGGCCGTCCCAGAAGGGCGGCGAGGCGGGTGGTCTCGGCGTCCTCGAAGCGGCGCAGCCGTGCGGCGGAGGGCAGCAGCAGGACCTTGTTGCGGGCCTCGAAGAGCACCAGCCAGCCGAAGGCCCGCTTGAGCAGTTCCCAGGGGGCCCGGGCGATACGGCGCATGTCGCACTCTCCGTCGTGACGTGGTGTGGGGGTCAGGAGGCGGGTTCCACCGGGCGGCCGTCGGACATGCGGTTGTCCTTCCACACGTTCCCGGCGCCGCCGGCGTTCCAGGCGGTGACCGGGCCGTAGGCGCCACTGGACGGGTGGTACTGGGTGGAGAAGACGTTGCCGGTGACCCGGATGCCGGTGGCGCCCGGGCCGCCGCCGTAGAGCGCGTACGCGCCGCCGGCCAGCCAGTTGTCCTCGACGACGACGGAGGAAACGGTCCCGGTGTCGGCGAAGAGGCCGATGGCGGCGGTGGCGCCCTTGTCCACGGGGGTGGAGTTGAGCAGGGTGTTGTGGCGGACGGTCAGCCGGCCCTTGTTGCCGCCGCCACTGATGACGGCGTCGATGTGCTGCCATTCACCGCCCTGGTTGCGGAAGGCGACGAGGTCGTGCACGTAGTTGTCGTGCAGGTTGCCCTGGCCCATGGACAGGGCGTTTCCGAAGACCGAGATGTCGCACCAGCCGACCTCGACGGAGCTGCCACCCATGTTGGAGACGGCGTAGTTGACCCCTCCGTTGTCGGGGCCCTTGCCCGGTACGGCGGTGATGGTGGTGTGCAGGACCTTCAGGCCGCTGTAGCCGGGACGGAGGTTGACCCCCCACCAGTTCGTAGAGGTGATCTTGCTGTCGATGATCGTGACGTCGTTGGCGTAGATGTCGAGGGAGCCGCGGATGTCCCAGCCCTTGATGACCGTGCCGTCCTTCTTGACCGACATGTTGCCGGTGTCGTGCCGCTCCAGTGCGATGCGCGGGCCGGTGCTGTCCGCGTCGGGGTATCCGCAGGCCCCGGGTGAGGTGCAGGCGGAGGCGGAGGCGGAGGGCGACGGTTCGCCGGTGCCCGGCGGGGCCGACAGGGAGGGCGTGGCCGAGGTTCCGGGTGTGGCCGACGGGCCGGGTGTGGCGGTGGGTGCGGGCGCCGCCGTCCCGGGGAGGGCCGCCGACGGCGTCGCGGAGGGCCCGGCCTTCGGATCGCTCACCCCGGTGCGGTCGGCGTCGTAGAGGGTGAGGGCGACGGCCAGCACCACACCGGCGAGCAGCCACGCCGCCAGGCGCCTTCGGTTCCGTGACATCACCGGCAGCCTATCCTCGGAGCGTCGTGCGGGCGGGTAGGAGGCACACGGCGTACGCCAGGGTGCCGGCGGCCGCGGTTGCCAGGAGCGCGGGCACGGAGTCGCCGAGGTACCGCTCCAGCACGAGGAGTGCCGCGGCCATCACGACGGCGCCGAGCAGCGGCCAGGCACAGGCCCGGGCGACCGCGCCCAGGCGGATGCCGCCGCGGTGCAGGGCGAGGAGGAAGACCGGGACCACGACGGCGCCCGCGACCACGACGTGGGCCTGGGACACTCCGACGATGCCGCCGCCGCGGGCGCCGATCACGAGCGCCGGGAGGAGGAGGACGAGCCACAGGCCCTGGACCCCGATGAGGGAGCGGCGCCGGCCGATGGCCACCAGGCAGTCGTAGGCCAGTTCGCAGCCGATGCGGACCAGGCCGAGGGCCATCAGCCAGGGCAGGGCGCCGGCCGCGGGCAGCCAGCGTTCGCCGTAGACGAGTTCGATGACAGGGGCGGCGAGGGCGGCCAGCAGGACGCAGAGCGGGACGGTGGCCGCCGTCACCACGCCGAGGGCGCGGGCGAATCCGGACGCCAGGGCCTGCGGTGAGTCGGCCAGCCGGGAGAAGCCCGCGAAGGAGACCCGGCGGGCGGCCTCGGAGATGATGCGCACGGGCCAGCCGGAGATGTTGAAGGCCAGCACGTAGAAACCGAGGGCGAGGGGGTCCAGGGTGGAGCCCACGACCATGGTGTCCACGTTGACCACGCCGAGGGCGAGCATGCTGGCCCCGGCGAGAGGAAGCCCGAACCTCAGCAGGGCGCGGGCCTGTTCACGGTCCCAGCCGAACCTCAGGGTGCCGGGCGCGGCGAGGCAGCAGCCGATCAGGGCGGCCACGTTGCCGACGACCGATCCCCAGGCGAAGCTCATCGCGCCCCAGCCCTGGACGGCCAGGAGCAGGGTCACCGCGGTGCTCAGGACGAAGTTGAGCGCGTCGACGGCCATCCGCCGGCCCTGGGCGAACTCCCGGGTGAGGAAGCCGGCCGGCACCTGGGCGAGTCCGTCGAGGACCACGCACAGACACATGACCCGCAGGACGCCGCTGGCCTCGGGCGAGCCGAGGACGTCGGCGACGGCCGGGGCGGTCGCGAAGAGCACGGCGTACAGCAGGCAGCTGGAGGCCGCGCTCAGGGTGACGACGGTGGGGGCGAAGCGCCGCGGATCGCCTTCCCAGCGGATGACGGCGAGGGAGACACCGAGCTCGTTCGCGGAGAGCAGGACGAGCAGGACCGTCTGGGCGATGCCGTAGACGCCCCAGGCCTCGGGCCCGAGGAAGTAGCGGGCGAGGATGACGCCGGTCGCGAAGTTGCCGAGGCGCATCACGACCGTGTTGATCAGGCTCCACTTGGCCGCGGAGCCGACCTTGCGCCCCAGGGAGGGCGCCTCGGGGTCGTTCTGCGTGCTCGCTGCGGTGTCGGTCACGCCGGTCCCGCCCCGCCCGGGCCGACCGTGCGCAGGGCCATCGTCTCGTCGGTCGCGGCGGGCGCCGCACCGACGGGTACGGGTGCCGCCGCGTCGGGAGTCCCGGGAGCCGCCGAACGGTTCTTCCCGTGCGGAGTACGCCTGCGGGCCTCCACGAAGAAGACGGCCACCAGGCTCAGGACGAAGCCCAGCGCGGCCACCATCACGATGTACTGGAGACGGGTCTTGGTCTGTGCCTCGGGCTTCTGCGGGGGCACGATCGTCGCCATCCGGATCATGGCCTCGGGGGCCACGGACTGCTGGGTCTGGAACTCCTTGAGCCGCTTGTCGGCGTAGCCGGCGAGGAGCTCGTCGGACGTGCGGACGGCCGCCGGGTCGGTACCGGTGACGGTCAGCCACATGAAGGGGCCCTGGGCGTTGTCGGCGATCTTCACCTCGTGCTTGCCGGTGACGCCGAGGGCCTTGAGGTCGGCCTTGGCCCCGTCCGAGTTGAGGTTGCGGGCGAGGCCGTCGGCCATGCCGGTCAGGGAGGCCTGCGTGCTGAGGAAGGGGTTTCCGTCGAAGGCCTCGGTGGCCTTCGACGAGTTGAGCAGTGTGACGGTGCTCTGCGACTGGTACTCCACCGGGATCAGCAGGTGCACGGCGGTGGTGAGTGCAGCCGTCAGCAGCAGTCCGGGCAGCAGCACGTACCAGCGCCTGCGCATGACCCGCCCTATCTCGGCGAGATCCATGGTCTTCCCCCTTGTTGCGGTTACTTCGGTTGCTGCGGTCCGTGCCCGCCGGGAGGCACGAGGTCGGTGGGTCTGGGCCGGGTGCGGGCGGTTCCGCCGTCGAGGAGGACGGCGGCGATGCGCTCGCTGGCGCGGCCGTCCCACAGGTCGGGGCAGCGCGGCGCGGGCGGCTCGTCGAGCACCTTGTCGACGGTGGCGACGATCCGGTCCGGATCCGTGCCGGCGAGGACGTTGGTGCCCTCTTCCACGGTGATGGGTCGCTCGGTGTTGTCCCGCAGGGTCACACAGGGCACGCCCAGCGCGGTGGTCTCCTCCTGGACGCCGCCGGAGTCGGTCAGGACCAGGCGGGCGGAGTCCTGCAGGGCGATGAAGTCGAGGTACCCGGCGGCCGGGACGGTCCGGATGCCGTCGGGGACGCCCACGTCGGCCAGCCGCTGCGCGGCCCGCGGGTGCACGGGCAGCAGCAGCGGGCAGCGGCCGGCGATCTCGCCGAGCGCCTTGAGCAGGCCGCGCAGCGCGCCGGGGTCGTCCACGTTGGCGGGCCGGTGCAGGGTGACCAGGCCGTAGCCGCCGCGGGTGAGCCCGTAGCGGTCGAGGACATCGGACCGCCTGGCCCGCTCCAGGTTGGCGAGGAGGGTGTCGATCATGACGTTGCCGACGACGTGGATCTGGTCCTCGCGGTAGCCCTCCGCGCGCAGGTTCGCGGCGGCGTCGGGCGAGGGCGCCAGCAGGTGGTCGCTGACCCGGTCGGTGGCGACCCGGTTGATCTCCTCGGGCATGCTCCAGTCGCGGCTGCGCAGGCCGGCTTCCACGTGGGCCAGCAGGGGGCCGGCCTTCGCGGTCACCAGGGCGCAGGCGAGAGTGGAGTTGATGTCCCCGACGACCACCACCGCGTCCGGGGCCAGCTCGTCGAGCAGTGGTTCGAAGGCGGCCATCACCCGCCCGGTCTGCTGGGCGTGGGTGCCCGATCCCGTGCCCAGGTACCGGTCGGGCGCCCGGATGCCGAGGTCGCGGAAGAACACGTCGTTCATGGACTCGTCGTAGTGCTGTCCGGTGTGGACGAGGACCACCTCGGCGCCGCGGCGCTCCAGTGCGTCCATCACCGGTTTGATCTTCATGTAGTTGGGGCGCGCCCCGGCGACGCAGACGATCCTGGTCATGGGTTCAGAGCACCTCCACCTTCGGGCCGGTCATGCGGTTGCGGGTGTCGAGCACGAAGGAGGCGTGCTCGGCGATCATCTGGTAGTCGAAGGAGTCGTGGTCGGTGAGCAGGACGACGACGTCGGCGGCGGCCAGCTCCTTGCGGGTCGCCTCGACCCGGGCGAGGCGGGCGTCGACCTTCACGCCCTCCACCACGTGCGGGTCGACCGCGCGGACCTTGGCCCCCATGTCGAGGAGCAGCTGGGCGATGCGTACGGCGGGCGACTCGCGCGCGTCACCGGTGTTCTTCTTGTACGCGAGCCCGAGCAGCAGGATCCGGGAGCCGTTGACGGAGCGGCGTTTGGCGTTGAGGGCGTCCATGACGCGACGCGTGACGTATTCGGGCATGTGGTTGTTGATGTCGTTGGCGAGTTCGACGAAGCGGAAGTTCTGGCCGAGCTCCCGCTGGACGCGCCAGTTCAGGTACGAGGGGTCGATGGGCAGGCAGTGCCCGCCGACGCCCGGGCCCGGGGTGAACTTCATGAAGCCGAAGGGCTTGCTGGAGGCGGCCTCGATGGACTGCCAGACGTCGATGTCGAGGTGGCGGGCGAACATGGCGATCTCGTTGACGAGGGCGATGTTCACGTGCCGGAAGGTGTTCTCCAGCAGTTTGGCCAGCTCGGCCTCCTTGGGGGAGCGCACGGGGACGGTGGTGTCGACGAGCTGCCCGTAGAAGGCCTCGACGGCCTTCAGGGAGGCGGCGTCGACACCGGAGACGACCTTGGGCGTCTGCTGGAAGCCCCAGACGGTGTTGCCCGGGTCGATGCGCTCGGGGCTGTATCCCAGATGGAAGTCGGCGCCGGCGGTGAGCCCGGATCCGTCCTCCAGGATCGGGGCGAACAGTTCCTCGGTGGTGCCCGGGTAGGTGGTGGACTCCAGGATCACCGTCGCTCCCGGGCGCAGGAACCGGGCCAGGGTGTGGGCCGACTCCTCGATGTAGCGCAGGTCGGGCGCCCCGTCCTGTAAGGGGGTGGGGACGGTGACGACGGCGACGTCGAAACCGCCGCAGTCCCGGGCGAGTTCGCTCGGACGGTAGGTGCCGCGCTCCAGGGCGCGGGCGAGGCGTTCGCTGGAGACGTCCTCCACGTACGACTCTCCGGTGGCGAGGCTCTTGACCCGCCGTTCGTCCACGTCGTACCCGACCACCTGGTGGCCGACCTCGGCGGCCCGGATGGCCAGCGGGAGGCCGACGTATCCCTGTCCCACGACGACGACGCGCATCAGCAGTGACTCCTGTTCGCGGAACCGGCAGACGGAGTGCGGCTGATGAGCTCGCGGACCGTCATGGCGAGGAAGGCGGCATTGGTGGTGAGGTAGCGCTTGCCGAGGCGGCGCGGTTCCTGGAGGGTCCGGTAGAACCATTCGAGGCCCATCCGCTGCCAGACGAGGGGGGCCCGCTTGGTGATGCCGGCGAGGATGTCGAAGGACCCCCCGACACCGTGTACGACGTGAGCGCCGGTGCGCTTGCCGTAGCCGGCGGTGAAGATCTCCTTCTTGGGCGAGGTCATGCCGAGGAACAGCAGGCGCGCGCCGCTGTCGCAGACGGCGTCGGCGATCCCCTCCTGCTCCGAGTCGCCGAAGTAGCCGTTGCGGCTGCCCGCCACCCGCAGCCGCGGGAAGCGTTCGGAGATCTGCCCGAGCATCATCTCCAGCACCTCCTGCTGGGCACCGAGCAGGTAGACGGGGATGTCCGCCACCTCAGCCGCGGCGAGCAGGCGCATGAACAGGTCGATTCCGGCGACCCGTTCGGGCAGGCGGACGCCCAGGACGCGGCCGGCCCAGACCACGGCCTGGCCGTCGGCGAGGACGAGGTCGCAGCCGGCGACGGCCTCGGCGAGGGCCGGGTCGCGCCGCATGTTGACGAGCTTGGCGGCGTTGACCATGCCGATCTCGATCTGCTCGCCGCGCCGTACGGCGTCGAGGCAGCGCTGGACCGTCTCGTCCATGGTCAGGGGGTCGAGTGCGACCCCGAAGAGGGTGTGACGGCTCATCTCTGCTGCCCCCCGAGCCACGCGAACAGGAGCCAGCCGAACTCGTACGGGCGACACTCCCGGTCCACCGCACGAGGGCGGAAGAGCACGTCCAGGGGCGCGAGCCGGGCGTGCGGGACGACCCGGGTGGTGAGTCCGCGAGCGGCCCGGACGGCCTTCTTCGGGTCGCCGCGGTAGACCTTGCGCCAGGTGACGCCGAGGTCCTCGCGGATCATCGGCTCGCGTGGGGTGCCGGTGCGCCCGGCGAGTTCGGGCACCTCCGTCATCCAGCGCAGTCCGCGGCGGATCGCCGCGCCGAAGTCGGTGCCGCCGGCCTCCGCGAGGTCGAACAGCGCGGTCGGGGCCATCGCGTGCTGGTGCACGCTGTAGACGGGGTAGCCCTCGATCACTCCGCCTTCACGGGCGTCGTAGTGCCACCACCACTGTCCGCCGTCGCCCTGCAGGGCCACGATGCGGGCGGCGCAGGCGTCGGCGGCCGCGAGGGCTTCCGGGTCGTCGCCGCTCGCGTGCAGCCGGGCCAGCGCCTGCAGCGGATAGGTCTGGTCGGCGAAGCAGGCCACGTGCGAGCGGTAGCCGGGCACCAGGCCCGGGCCGGTCGCGTGCGGGAACAGCGGGCCGCCCCCGATCCTGGCGGCCAGCAGGCGGTCACGGGCGGCTGCGAGGTGGTCTTCCACGTCCACCGCGGCGCGCGCGGCCGCGAGGGCCGAGAGCACCCAGGCCGCCTCGACCGTGTACTGCGCCCGCCCGGGCGGATCCAGGGCGGCGACGCGGTCGAGTGCGTCGGAGAGTTTCGGATGTCCGGTCTCGGCGGCGGCCCAGGCGATGAGCGCCGCGTCCCCGAGGTTGACCACCCCGGGCAGCCGTTCCACGAGCAGTGCCGTGAACTCCTCGGTAGAGCGTCCGCCGAACAGCGCGCGCTGGCGGTCCTCGGGCAGGAACCGCGCGCCCAGCGCGGTGATGGCCGCGTAGCGGGTGCTGGTCCCCCGCAGTTCCAGCCGGCGGGTGCCCTCGGGGGAGACCGCTCCGGCCCTGGTGAAGACGAAGGTCTCGGCCTCCGGCAGGTACATGGCGGGCAGGCCTGCCTCGGCCAGCCCCAGCAGCCGCTGCGCCAGCCCGTGCAGCTGCGGGTCCGCCGCCTCCAGTGCTCCTAATCGTGTGACGGTCATCGGGTCCCCACCCCGACTCCCCGGGTGCCGCTCGCACCCCGCATGTCCGAGCTCTTCGGCTCCAACACTGCTACCCCCTCTGATCGCTCCTCGGACGGACCTGGCGGTCGTCCTTCCGCGGAGGGGGACTGCGCGTGACGGCACCCGTGCCCGTGGCGCCCGGCGCCCGGGGCACGAGCCGCTCCGGAGGCTGCCGTCTGGATCCCCCCAGCGATGCCCCGGACCCGGGCACGCGCGCACGGCAGTGTCGGCGGACGCGGTGGATCCGCGCTCCGCCGGGCCGCTGCCCGCGATGCCCTCGTCGTACACAACCCCCCACCGAGCAAGGCCTGTTGCCAGCCCGGATCCCGTGTGCAGGAACACGCTATGCCCACGGATGTTCATTGATTGTGGTTTTGAGGAAATGCTTGTGGCCTAAATTGCCGACATTCCGTCAGCTTTGTTCGAAGAGCAGGCCGTTCTTCTCCTCGTACAGCGCCCCGGTGCGCGGACACTCCCACGCGCCCGGCTCACCCCCGCGCTCCACCAGCCGGACCCCCGCCCGGCCCACCCAGCCGATCCGGCGGGCCGGCACCCCGGCCACGAGCGCGAAGTCCGGTACGTCCCTGGAGACCACCGCGCCGGCCGCGACGAGGGCCCAGCGCCCCACGCGCACCCCGGCCACGCACACCGAACGGGCGCCCAGCGAAGCGCCCTCGGCGACGACGACCCCGGCGGCCTCCCAGTCCCCGTCGCGCTTGAGACGGCCGTCGGGGTCCACGGCACGCGGGTAGAAGTCGTTGGTCAGGACGGCGGCCGGGCCGATGAACACCCCGTCGCCGAGTTCCGCCGGCTCGTAGACCAGCGCGTAGTTCTGGAGTTTGACGTGGTCGCCGATCCGGACGCCCGGCCCGACGTACGCGCCGCGCCCCACGATGCACCCGCGCCCGAGCCGGGCCTCCTCGCGTATCTGCGCCAGATCCCAGATCGTGGTCCCCTCGCCGAGCTCGGCGCTCTCGTCGACCTGCGAGGTGGGTTGAATGCGGACACTCACGGCACGGTCCCCTAACGGTTCGCGAGGCGTACGGAGGCGCACAGACGTGCGCACGCACAGGAGTCCGGACGTTCAGACGTTCCGGTGCTCAGACGTACGGAAGTACGCGCCGAGCATATGTGCCCGCGGGCCGCTCCACCCGTGGAACCGCCGACTGTTCATCCAACGCACCGGGGACCGGTCACAGGAGGCGTTCGGGCGGCGGGGCGACAGCGACCCCGCGCGTGTGCGGTCGCCCGTCGGCGGAGAGGAGCTCCACATCGCGCACGGGATCGGCCGTGACGTGGCCGAGACCGCGGCGGCCATCTGGCCGCGGGGGTGGGCGTGCAGGCCCGCCAGGACCCAGCCGGTGTGCTCGGCCGGGACGAACAGGCACAGGCACCCGGCGCACGCGGCGTCCAGCGGGGCGCAGTCGCTGGGCACTCGGGATCGTGCCGGGCCCGGGTCCGGGCCGGCGCCCGGGCCTGCGGACGCGGGTGAAACCCGAGCGGCTGTGGGGCGTTAGGGAATGGGGCCGCCCTTCGGCCCCGACGCACGCGCAGAAGCACGAGGAGCACGATGACACACCCCAGGCCGGCCGGACGCCGCCGGATGAAACTGGCAGCCCGGTGCCGGGTGGCCACTGAGGCCTCCGCCTTCGGGATGGTCGTCTTCTGCGTGATCCTGCTCAACGCCGCGCTGATGGGCGTCGAGACGTACAGCGGTCTGGCCGCGGAGTACCAGGGCGTGCTGCGGATCGCCGAGCGGTGCTGCCTGGCCCTGTTCACGCTGGAGATGCTGCTGCGCGTCGCCGCCTTCGCGGACCGGCCGAGCGCGTTCTTGCGCGACCCGTGGAACGTCTTCGACCTCGCGGTGGTCGCCTCCGCCTTCGTCCCGTTCGTCCGCGAGAACACCACCCTGCTGCGGCTGCTGCGGCTGGCCCGGGTACTGCGCACGGCCCGTTTCCTGCCGCACCTGCGCATCCTGCTGATCGCGGTCGGCCGCAGCCTGCCCGGCACCGCCAGCTTCCTGTTCGTCGGCGGACTGGTCCTGTACGTGTACGCCATGGTCGGCTGGGTCTGCTTCGCCGAGTCCGACCCCGGACACTACGGCTCCGTGGGCCGCGCGATGCTCACGCTGTTCCTGCTGACCACCCTCGACGGCCTGACGGACGCCGTCCGCGCGGGACTGGAGATCTCCCGCCTGAGCATCGTCTACTACGCCTCCTACGCGCTGCTCGCCTCCTTCGTCCTGGTCAACGTCCTGATCGGGGTGGTCCTCAACTCCCTCGACGAGGCACGTGAGATCGAGGACGCCGCCGGCCGCGAACGCCGGCAGCCGGACCCGCAGCCGAGCGCCGGAACCGCCCCGGACGTCCGGGACCGCATCGCGGCGGCGCGCCGCGCCCTGGACGAGATCGAGGCGGGCCTCCCCGCCCGGGACGGGCTTCCCCCACGCGTCCTGGAGACCTCCCGCAGCGGCTCCTGACCGGTCGGACGCCGCCCGTTCACTGTTCCCCGCCGCCGAGCAGGTGGATGTCCCAGGTGTCGTCCGGACGCCGGCGGACCGCCCAGCGGCCTGGCCGGTCCTCGAAGGCGGACCCGGGCGGCTCCCGGAGGCTCAGCTGTTCCAGCCTGACCCTGCCCCGGAAGGTGGCTCCGCCGAAGTCCACCGCTCCTCGGAACACCGCACCAGTGGACACCAGTCCCAGTTCCCAGGTCGTGGAGGCGAAGGAGACCGGTCCGGTGAAGGAGGCCCCGCTCAGCCCGGTCAGGCCGCAGAACACCGCGCGCGAGAAGTCCGCGGCCGCGACCGCCCGCAGCCCGTTCAGGTCCGCCGAGGCCTCCAGCACCGCACGGGCGAAGGACACCTCGTCCAGGAAGACGCTGTCCGAGAATCCCGCCAGTCCGCGGAACTGCGCGCGGCGGAAGTCGGCTCCCGCCCGGAACCGGCTGCGGTCGAAGTCGCCGACGCCCAGGAACACGGCGCGGTCGAAGGAGGCCCGTCCGGCGAAGGTGGAGTTCCCGAGCCTGGCCCGCCCGGCGAAAACGGCCCGGGTGAAGGACGCGCGGGCCAGGAACTCGATGCCGCCCTCGTTCCAGTCGTCCACGAAGGTGGCGCGGTCGAAGGCCGCCCCGCCCAGCGTGACGGGCTGTGAGCGGGACTCCCGCAAGACGTTCAGGAGCCGCTGGAGCAGCCCTCCCTCGAAGGTGGTTCCCCGGAAGTCCACCGCGGCCCCGGGCCCGAGGGTCTCCAGGTACGCGTGCTCCTCGTCGGGATCGAGATGGGCGAGGCACACGTCGTGGCCGGGCAGCCGGATTCCCGTGCACGGGGCGCGGAGATCCTCCGCCCCACGGCGACCGCACACCGGCCACGCGACGCCGGCGTCCTGTGACCCGTCGGCCTCGGTCAGGGCCGCGCCGAGTGCCTGGGGGTCGGTGCACAACCAGCCGTCCCCCGTGCCGCCGAGCGGCACGAGGGCACGCGTCGCCGTGGGGCCGACCTCCTCGCCGAGCGCCTCGTACAGGGGGTGGGACAGGGCGACGTTCAGGGACCAGGGAAACCGCCGGCGCCGCTCCGTCATCCCGGGATGCCGGACGATCCGGACGGCCTCGGACGCGGGCGGCCCGGTGGGGTCGCCGCCCAGCGGGACGGTCGCGGCAGGCCCCACGGCCACGGCCACGTCGAGCGGGAGGGGACCGCTACCCAGACCTGCGAACCGGGCCGTCTCGTCGTGGAGTTCGGTCAGCAGTCGGCCGGCCTTGCCGAGGGCTCCCGGCCCCGCCAGCAGCAGGACCACGGGTGCACCGGGCTCACCGCCGGTCGGCCGCTCGGTGATGCCCGCGTCCGCGACGCACCGCGTCAGCAGTTCCACCGTCTCCGCGTGGAGCGAGCTGCCGGCCCGATGCACACCATCGCCGGCGGGCCGCACGGCCAGGCACACGGAGGCGATCGCCACCGGACGTACCGGCCCGTGCTCCGCCATCACGGCACGGAAGCCGGGCTGTTCCAGGAGGGCGCGGCCCGACAGGAACACCATGCGGTCGGGCCAGACGCCGTGGACGACGCCGATCAGCGCGCCGTCGCGAGAGACCGGGCCGCCGCGGTAGTGGGTCCAGGCCTCCGGTTCCCCGGACAGCCGGACCAGCTCCCCGTTGCGGGCGCCCTCGTACGGAACCACCTCCCCCGTCAGGGCGACGGGCTCCCCCTGGTCGGTACGGCCGTCGACCCGCACCCGCGCGACCTGGTCGTCCGCGGTCAGCCAGGGCAGGGGCAGCGCGCAGACCGTCGGGTCCGCGAGGTCCTCGTCGGCCAGCAGCAGAAACACCCTGGGCAGCGCGTCGTCCCACCACAGCGGTCGGCACGGGACCTCGCGACCGCCGGCCCGGACCCAGGCGACGGTGCTCCGGGCCGGCGGGGCGTCCCCGACCGTGAGGACCAGCCGCGCCGTGAGCAGGACGCCGACCTCCTGCGGCTCCGGCACCGGCTCGTGGCGGATCCGTACGACCCGGGCCGCCAGACCGGGTTCTCCCGGCGGCCGGGTGGCGAACGCCAGGGTGGCGTCGGCCACCCGGCGGCGGCCCTCGCGGCCGTCGGCGACACGGGTCGCGGAGAAGTCCGGCCCGGTGCCGCGGCTGCGGGTCATGTACTCCCACACACGGCGGCGGACCAGTTCCCGTACGGCGGCCACGTCCCCGCGCAGCTGCGAGCCGAGCAGCACCTCGCGGACACCGGGCAGGAACTCGAACTCCACCTCCTCGGCGTCCCGTTCGTGGTCCCAGGGGGCGAACAGTCCGCCGAGGGCGACCTCGGCGAGGTGGCCGTGCTCGGAGCCTCCCAGCAGGGAGCGCCGAACCAGGTTCATGACCGGCAGGGTCAGCGGTACGGCGGCCAGGTGCGCGGCCAGCTGCTGAGCGGTCGGGGAGGCACTTGCGCGGAAGCGTTCCACCACGTCCAAGGGGTTGTGGGGAGCGGCCGCGGTGCTTTCGCCCACGCGCGGCGCTCCCGGCCCGCGCTCCGGATCCGCGTCCAGCCGCAGACAGCCCAGGCGTCGCCAGCGGCCGTCTCCGGCGACCACCCGCACCAGCCGGGCCAGACCGCCCGGGGCGACGCCGACCACGGGGACGATGTCGGGCGCGCGGCCGCGCACGGTCCGCGATCGCCGGGCGGTCGCCACCCGTTGCCAGGAGCGGGTGGCCGCCGCGGGCCGGTCAGCCCGGACGGCGAAGGGGACCGGCCGGACGGCGCCACGCGTCCAGAGCCGTTCGGGCAGCACGTTCAGCACGGCCACCGCGTTGTGCGTGCACCAGTGCCGGAGCACGCCCTGCACGGAGGCCTCGCGCCAGCCGCCCGCCACGGTGTCGGAGAGGACCAGGATCAGCCTGCGGCCTGCGGGGTCGGCCAGCTCCAGCGGGTTGCGGGGCGCGTCGGACCGGCCGCGGGTGAGCATCACGGGGGCGCCGGAGCCGGTGCCCGTCAGCCGCCAGACCCGTACGTCGCGGAAGACGCCGCTGCGGGTCAGTACGCGGCGCAGTTCGTCCACGAGGTCCGCCCACAGCAGCATCGAATGGTGCGTGTCGACCACGAGCGCCAGGTCCAGCCAGCGGCTCTCGGCCGGGCGCAGGACGGGGGTCGGCACCATCCGCTCGATGCTGCGCTCCACGGTGAGCTGCTCGTCGAGCTCTTCACCCGGACCTCCGATGGAGCGCCGGCCGACGGGCCGCAGGGCGCGCATCAGGGCGAGCGGGTCGTCGAGGGAGGCGGCGCGGGGCAGTCGTACGGGTGAGCCCCGGCGGCCGGCGCCGTCGTCGCCGGGTTTCCCGGCCGGGTCGGCGACGGATGCAGGGAAGAGCCTGACGGCCGGGTGGCCGTCGGCCGGGCCGCCGGCAGGCGTCGCGGCCTCGGGTGCCGTGGTGTCAGCGGCCGGCGGCCGCTCGTCCGCGGCGTCGCCGAGCGGCAGCGCGGGCGGGCGGGACCAGGCGGGGTCCACCCGGGCGGCCAACCACAGGATGTCGGCGATCTCCTCGGTGCCGATGTCGGGGCGCGGGCCCGCGTCCTCGGCACCGTCGGCGAGGGCGGCGAGCAGCTCCCCGATCACGCCGTGGGCCCGGTCAGGTGCTGCATGACAGTCTTGAGGAAGCGGTCGCGGTCGCCGGGCGCGGACCAGGCTCCGGCGAGGCGCAGCTGGATGGCGTTGAGGAGCTGGTCGGTGGCGAGGTCCCCGTCCCCGGACCGGTCGATGAAGTCCCGGACGAGTTCCCGGTACTCCCCGCCGGCCTCGACGTCGATGCCGAGGCGGCGGCGCACGATGAGGGCGAGCTTCTCCTCGCCGGGGGGCTCCAGGTGCAGGCGGACGCAGCGGCGCAGGAAGGCGGGCGGGAAGTCGCGTTCGCCGTTGCTGGTGAGGATGACGATGGGGAAGTAGCGGCACTGCACGCGGCCTTGCGGGATGCGTACGGCGGCGTCGGGGTCGTCGTCGGTACCGATGGCGACGGCGGGGTCCTCCTGGGCGAGGCGGGCCAGTTCGGGGATGACGAAGCCGCCGTCCTCGAAGACGGTCAGGAGGTCGCCGGGGAGGTCGATGTCGCTCTTGTCGATCTCGTCGACGAGCAGGACGCGGGGCCGGTCCTGCGGCAGCAGGGCGGTGCCGAGCGGCCCGAGCCGCAGGTAGCGGGAGATCGAGGGTGCGTGGGCGGGCTCGGGTCCGGCTTCGGGCGTGGGGGCGCCGCCGGGCGGACCGGCCGGCCTGCGCAGTTGCTCCAGCCCGGCCTCCTGGAGGCGGCCGATGGCGTCGTACAGGTACAGCCCGTCGCGGAGCACGGTCCGGCTGGTGATCGGCCAGTGCAGTACGGGACCCAGGGCGAGGTCCGAAGCGATGCTGTAGGCGAGGGTGGACTTCCCGACACCCGGCTTCCCGGTGATCAGCAGCGGCCTGCGCAGGTGCAGGGCGGTGTTGACGACGTCCTTCTCCTGCTCGTCGGGGACGTAGCCCTCGCCGCGGCTGCGGGTGCGCTCCCAGGCCGGGCCCTCGCACCCGGGCGGCGCGTACCCGGGGTCGGGGGTTCCGGTGAAGTGCCGCCAGGGCGGCGGGGGCCCGGCTTCCAGGCGGGCGCGGCGGTCCGCGCCCTCACCGGTCCCGTGGTACAGCCACCAGTCCTTCACCACTGCCTCTGCCTCCGTCGTCGTGTCGCCGTCTGTCGGTGGGGTCGGGGTCAGGCCAGGGACCGGAAGCCCGGTATGTCGTCGGGATCGTCCCACAGGAGCACCAACTGGTCTGCTCCTGAGTCGCGTTGGGCGGCGCTTCGGTCACTCGCGGCGGCGCCGGCGGCCGCCCGGCGCACTTCGCGCACCCGCGCGGGCAGGGACAGCACGTCCAGTGCGCCGGGATCCGGCCGTCCGTCGGGCCCGTGCGGCGCGAGCAGGTCGAGGAGCGGGGGCGCCGGCGCGCCGCCGCCGCGGCGCCACACCGCGACCGGCACGCCGCCTTCGAGTACGGCTTCGAGCAGGCCCGCGTGCGGGGCGGCGACGGTGTGCGCGAGGACGCACGCGGGCGCCGGCCGGTCGGCCAACTCCATCCCCAGCACGTCCGTGACGTCGGTCTCCTTCACCACCCGTACGGCCTCGGGGTGCCGGCCGCCCCGGGTGCACAGCCAGCGCCAGCTGGCGTGCCATTCGGCGCGGGTGTCCACGCGTTCTTGGGGGCAGCGCACCACGACCTGGTGGAGCAGGCCGAGGGCCCGGGGCCGCCCGGCCGGGCCGCGGGGCACCGGCCACTGGTCGAAGTCGGCGTCGAGGAGTTCGTACGGCACGTGGAACTCGATGCGGTCGACGCCGCCCCGGGTCCGCGGCCCGGCCTCGCCGCCCTCGGGCGGCGAGGCGCCGACGAGAGCGAGCCGCCGCAGCAGTTCCCCCCGTACGGCGTCCAGGCGCACGGGCTCGCCCCCCGACTCCCAGATCTGCTCGGTGCGTTCGCCGCTCAGCCAGATCCGGGCCCGGAGGCCGGGCCCGCCGTCCGGCGGCGGCTCCAGCCCGACGTGCACCACGGTCGTACGCGCCGGGGGCGGCGGCGGGGGCAGCACCGGCAGGACGAGCCGTTCGCGGGTGGCGTCCACCCAGCCTTTCAGCCGGCCCGCCCAGGCCGCGTCGCCGGCCGTCCCGGCCCGGTCGGCGAGGAAGCGCACGAAGGGTACGGCCAGCGGCATCCCGCCGTGCCCGCCCTGGCGTTCGTCCAGGTCCTGGACCACCTCCAGCAGGGCGTCGCCGGGCAGGCCCCCGCCGACGGGGGTGGTGCAGCCGGCCGCTCTGAAGGCCCATGCGTAGGCCTCGTAGGCGCAGCGCGGCAGTTCGCGGCCTTCGAAGACCTCGGCGAGCCCGTCCCAGGCCTGCTGGTCGAGCCGGGCCGCCCGGGGCGGCGCGGGGGCGGTCAGGCCGTCGTCGAGGAAGGAGCAGGCGTCCCAGTCGCGGTCCACGAGGAACTGCGGGAGTTGCCAGCCCTCGCCGCGTTCGCGCAGTTCCTGGAAGGTGCGGTGGATGCTGCGGGCGGCGACCGGAAGCCCGCTGACGCTCTCCCGCAGGGAGCGTGCGCCGAGTTCGGAGAGGAGAGCCTCGGTGAAGCGGCCGGCGCCGCGCTCGGCGTCGTTCTGCGCGGCCTCGCCCTCGCGGGAGGCGTAGAGCCGGAACTGGCGGCGTCCGGGCACCGCGCTGCCGCCGCCGTAGTCGGTGCTGCCGAAGTTCCACCGGGCGTCGCGGGGCGCGTCCACCCGGCAGGAGTCGACGAGCGCGGCCTGGAGCGGGAAGCTGCGGTGCTTGACCAGGTCGGTGCGCCACCAGCGCAGTGCCGAGTCGAGGTTGAGGTGCCGGATCTGGCTGGGGCGAGCGTCCGCGCAGGGCAGCATCAGCTCCTGGCGCGGCCCGAGGTAACCGTGTCCGGCCCAGAAGATCCACAGCAGGTCGCCGTCGCACTGCGGGAGTTCGTCGAGCAGCGCCGCCTTGACGTTCTCCTCGGTCGCGGGCCGGTACGCGGTCCGCAGGGCGTCCATGGCCGGGGAGTCCGGCCAGTGGAGGGCGTCGGGTTCGTCGAGCGGGGACAGCAGCAGCCTGAGGTTGCCGGGCGGCACCTGGGCGGGGCCGGTCAGCCACTGGGCGAAGCGCAGGGCGTCGCGGGCCGGGCCGCGCAGGTTCCAGCGGTGGCTGATGTCGTAGCGCTCGACACCGGCGACGAGCGCGAAGGTGCGCTGCGGGCCGAGGGCCGGGGGCAGGAAGTCGGAGGGGATCACCCGATCTCCGCTTCGGCCACCGCCTGTTCGATCCGGCCGTAGAGGGCGTCCTGTTTCCAGTAGGCGCTGTGGCAGGCGGGGAAGGGCTGGCGGCTGCCGATCTCGTGGTCGGTGATGCGCGGGTCGCCGGGGAAGACGGGGGCGGCCAGGTAGGACAGCACGTCCTGGCGGTCGTAGACGTTGAGCCAGCGCGGGAAGCCGTGGGGAAGTTTCGCGCCCGGTTCGAGCGCGGTCAGGGCGCCGAGCTCGTAGAGGAAGGGGGCCTGGGAGCCGACGGTGACGAGGAGCGCCGCGCCGGGGACGGCCTCGCCGCGGGCGGCGGCGAGGGCGAGGAGGTCCACGAGGGCGATCCCGCCGAGGCTGTGACCGATGAGCACGGTCGGTCCGGGGGCGGCGGCGATCCGGGTGTGCAGGTACTGCCTCAACTCGTGGCCGCGGGCCTGGTAGCGCAGGATGTCGCCGAGCGCGGGGGTTGCCGCGGCGGTGAGGGAGCCGCGCCGGGCGTTGAGCAGGGGCTGGGTGGTGACCCGCAGGGCGAGCCGGCCGAGGAAGGCGGCCGCGCGGGCGCCGGGCACCCGGGCGTCGCCACCGAGGCGGGTGGTGAGCAGTTCGACGAGGCGGTCGCGTTCGGCGCCGGTGCAGTCGGCCTCGGCTCCGGCGTCGGCGAGCGCCCCGGCTGCGACGGCCCTGGAGAGGGCGGTCGCCAGCTCCCGCGCCTGCGGTTCGCCGGTGGCGCGTTCCGCGGCGCGGGCCGCCTCCGCGGAGCGGACGACGGCGTCGAGGGCGGTGGGGAAGTCCGCCGCGAGTGCGGTGCCGTGCAGGAGCGCGCCGAGCTCGTCCCCGGGGTGCGGGGGCGCGGGCGGTAGGCCGGACAGCTGCGCGAGTACCCGGATCCCGGCGGGCTGGACGCCGGGCATGGCGAAGGGGTCTCCGTCGGCGACGTCGTCCTCGCCCCCGGGTCCGGAGGGCCAGCCGGCCTCGGCGAGGACCCGGAGTTCGCACAGCGGGTCGGCGAGCAGCAAGGCCCATTCGGCCGTCTCGGCGTCGGTGGGGTCGGGTGAGGCTCCCGTCGCGGACTTCGATCCGGGCACGGAGCGGCCGCCGGCGCCGAGGGTCGCGCCGAAGCGGTCGCCCCAGTAGCAGGAGTCGACGGCGGCGCCGGGGAATCTGGCCGTCAGCCGCTCGCGGACCAGGGCGAAGAGCCGGTCATGCCGGTCGCGCCGTACGCCCGTGCCGTGGACAAAGAGAAAACGCATCGCCGCCCAGCCCCCTCGTGCCGTCGCCCCTCCGCCCCGGCACGATAGCGCCGGGCGCTCGGCGGGGGGCGGGAAACGGCGGGTCCGGCGCCACCCGAACCGAACGAAGTCGAACGCACATGCGGTGACGCGGCGTCGTGACGCGACGCGGGCCCGGGTCGTCCCCACGGCCGGGCGGCGGAGCGGGCGGGCGGGGACGGGAGCGGGTGGTAGGGGGTGAGAGCTGTGGTGCGGATCCCGGACCGCCCACGCATGGCATGTGCACGACGGTAGGATCGGCTGTGAGAACGGACACGTACCGACCTCGGAACCCGGACCGCGCTCCCCCCATCGAACCGAGAGTCGGACGCGTTCGGGAGCGGGAGGGGCCACATGTCCAGCAGGGTCGAGGGGCGGCAGCCGGGGCGGGCCGCGGCGCGGAGCGGCGTGGCCGTCGGCCTCGTGTGCACCCTGGTCCTCGTGGGGGCCGGGTACGTCGCCTGGGAGCTGCGCGGCATCGCCGCCCACCGCGCCGACGGCGACCCGGCGCGGGGCGTCTACCAGCAGGACCCCGAGAAGGCCGACCGGACGGCTTCGGCCGTACTCGACGGGATCGCCCGTGAACCGACCGAACCGCCCGCGGACGGCGGGGCGTTCGCCGCGGCGGACGCGGTGGACTGGCGCTCCGGCGGCTGGGAGCCCTCCGATCCGTTGGAGGCCCGGCCCGCCCCGGCCGAACCGGCGGTCGGCGCCCTCTTCTCCCCCGGCAACGACGGCGACCCCGACCACCACTGCTCCGGCGTCGTGGTCCACTCGCCGCTCGGAGACCTCGTCGCCACGGCCGCCCACTGCGTGTACGGCGGCGGCTTCCGCACCAACCTCGCCTTCGCCCCCGGCTACCGGGACGGGATCGCACCGTACGGCGTGTGGGTGCCCACCCGCATCGACGTGGACCCGCGCTGGACGGCGGACGAGGACCCCGACGTCGACATCGCGTTCCTCCGGCTGCGCCGGCCCGGACACCCCGGCCAGCGGCTGGAGGACGTCACCGGCGCCACGACGATCGCCTTCGGAACCGAACTGCCCGCGCCCGCACGGCTCGTCGGCTACCCGAACGTCTCCGAGCAGCCCCTGGACTGCCGGACCACCGCCCGCCCGGCGGGCCCGACGCAGGTACGGCTGGACTGTGCGGACGTGCCCAACGGGACCAGCGGCGGTCCGGTGCTGACCGATGGGCACACCCTCGTCGGGGTGATCGGCGGCCTCGACGGCGGCGGCGACGACGAGACCTCCTACAGCATCCGCTTCGGCGACCGCGTACGCGCCCTCCACGAACGCGCCACCCGGCCCTGACCCGCTCCTTCCCGAAGGGACCGCGGCAAGCCCCGCCGGCGAACGCCGGCGGGGCACCTGCCGGGGCGGGCGCGAGTGGCGCAGCCGCAGGCCAGTAGGCTGCGGGTCCGCCCTCCTGCCCCTTCCCGCCCCCGAGGTACAGCGCCGTGAGCACCGCACCGCCCCCCATACCCGTGACGGTCGTCGGCCTCGGCGCCGACGGGTGGGCCGGGCTGACCGCCGCCGCGCGGTCGTCGCTGGCCCGCGCCGAGGTACTGATCGGCGGGCCGCGCCAGCTGGACCTGCTGCCCGCCGCCGAGTGCGCCGGGCAGCGGGTGGCGTGGCCGAGCCCGCTCCGGCCGGCCGTACCGCTGCTCATGGCCGAGCACGCCGGGCGCCGGATCGCGGTGCTGGCCAGCGGCGATCCCATGTTCTACGGAATCGGCCGCGCCCTCTCCGAGGAGCTCGGCCCGGACCGCCTGCTGGTCCACCCGCACCCCTCGTCCGTCTCCTACGCCTGCGCCCGCCTGGGATGGCCGCTGGAGGACACCGAGGTCGTCACCGTGGTGGGCCGTCCGGTGGACCGGCTCGCGGCCGCGCTGTACGACGGCCGCCGGGTGCTCGTGCTCAGCGCCGGTGCCGCGTCCCCGGGCGAGATCGCCGCCCTGCTGCGCGGGCGGGGCTTCGGCCCGAGCCGGATGCGCGTCCTGGAACAACTCGGCTCGGAACGCGAGCACGTGTACGGGGGCACCGCCGAGGGCTGGGACCACGCGCCGGGCGACCCGCTGAACGTGGTCGCCGTCGAATGCCTCCGCGATCCGGCCCACGGCGGGCCGCGCCTCGGCTCCACCCCCGGCCTGCCCGACACCGCGTACGAGCACGACGGACAGCTCACCAAGCGCCACGTGCGCGCCGCCACCCTGTGCGCGCTCGCCCCGACCCCCGGCGAACTGCTGTGGGACATCGGCGGCGGCTCCGGCTCCATCGGCATCGAGTGGATGCGCACACACCCGTCGTGCCGTGCGGTGGCGGTGGAGCGCGTCCCGGAGCGGGCCGCGCGGATCACCCGCAACGCGGCGGCGCTCGGCGTCCCCGGCCTGCGCGTGGTCGTCGGCGCCGCTCCCGAGGCGCTGACCGGGCTGCCGGCCCCCGACGCGGTGTTCATCGGCGGCGGGCTGACCGCGCCGGGCCTGCTCGACGCGGTGTGGGCCGCGCTGGCTCCCGGCGGCCGGCTGGTGGTGAACACGGTCACCCTGGAGTCCGAGGCGGTCCTCGCCGAGCGCTACCGGCGCCACGGGGGCGACCTGGTGAAACTGGCCGTCGCGCACGCCGTGCCGGTGGGCGCTTTCACGGGCTGGCGGCAGGCGATGGCGGTCACCCAGTGGTCGGTGACCAAGCCGGCGACGGCAACCCAGACGGTAACGAAGGAGAAGGATCAGACATGACCGTGTACTTCATCGGTGCGGGCCCCGGCGCCGCCGACCTGATCACGGTGCGCGGTGCCCGGACCCTCGCCGCCGCCCCGGTCTGCCTGTACGCGGGCAGCCTCGTGCCGCGCGAGCTGCTCGCCGAGTGCCCGGCGGACGCCCGCCTCGTCGACACCTCGCAGCTGAACCTGGACGAGATCATCGCCGAGTGCGTACGGGCCCACGGGGCGGGCCAGGACGTGGCGCGGCTGCACTCCGGCGACCCGTCCATCTTCAGCGCGGTCGCCGAGCAGATGCGCCGGCTGGACGCGGCCGGCATCCCCTACGAGGTCGTCCCGGGCGTGCCGGCCTTCGCTGCCGCGGCCGCCGCCCTCAAGCGGGAGCTGACGGTGCCCACCGTCGGGCAGACCGTGATCCTCACCCGGATCGCCCAGCAGGCGACCCCCATGCCGCCCGGCGAGGACCTGGCCACCCTGGGCCGCAGCAGGGCGCTGCTCGTGCTGCATCTGGCCACCCGCTACGTGGACCGGGTCGTCGACGAGTTGCTGCCGCACTACGGGGCGGAGTGCCCGGTCGCGGTGGTGGCGATGGCGAGCCGCCCCGACGAGCTGGTCCTGCGCGGCACCCTGGCCGACATCGCGGGTCAGGTGAAGGAGGCGGGTCTGGTCCGCACCGCCGTCATCGTGGTGGGCCGTACGCTCGGCGCGGAGCAGTTCCGCGACAGCCACCTGTACTCCCCCGAGCGCGACCGGCATGTCTGCTGACACCGCCCCGGCGCACGTCCTGATCCTGGGCGGCACCACGGAGGCCCGCCACCTCGCGGAGGCGCTGGCGCGGGAGCCCTCCTACCGGGTGACGACCTCGCTGGCCGGGCGGGTCGCCTCGCCGGTGCTCCCGCCGGGCGGGACCCGGATCGGCGGCTTCGGCGGGCCCGGAGGTCTGGCGGCCTGGATCGGCGCGCACGGGGTCACCCATCTGGTCGACGCCACCCATCCCTTCGCGGAGCGCATGAGCTTCAACGCGGCCGCGGCGGCAGCCCTCTCGGGCGTCCCGCTGCTCGCGCTGCGCCGCCCCGGCTGGCAGCCCGGCCCCGGCGACACGTGGACGTTCGCCGACTCCCTGGCCGAAGCCGCCGGCCTACTGCCGGGCCTGGGCGGCCGGGTGTTCCTGACCACCGGCCGGATGGGCCTGCACACCTTCGCGGGCCTCGGCGGCCTGTGGTTCCTGGTGCGTTCGGTGGACCCACCGGCCGGGCCGGTCCCGCCGCGCCTGGAATGCCTGCTGGCGCGTGGCCCGTTCACGCTGGACGACGAGCGGGAACTGCTGGCCCGGCACCGCATCGACGTCCTGGTGACGAAGGACAGCGGCGGCTCGGCCACCGCGCCGAAGCTGACGGCCGCCCGCGAGGCGGGCATTCCGGTCCTCGTCGTCCGCCGTCCGCCGGTCCCCGACGGCGTCGCGGAGGCGGACTCCGCCGCCGCGGCCCTCGGCTGGCTACGGCGGCGGGCGTGAGGACGGCGGGCCCGGGGTGCGGCAGGCACCCCGGGCCGGCGACGGCCGGGCTGGCACGTCACGGGTAGCGGCGCGTCACGGGTAACGGCGCGGCGTCCACGTAATCCGCGACCCGTCGGGCCGCTCGGTGATCTGCGTCTGCGAGGAGCCGATCAGCAGGATCGTGCGCATGTCGACCTCGGACGGCTCCAGTTCGGCGAGCGTGACGACCCGCACCGACTGCTCGGGGCCGCCCACGTCACGGGCCACGACCACCGGGGTCAACGGCGAACGCAGTTCCAGCAGCAGCTCGCGGGCCTGGGCCACCTGCCAGGTCCGGCTCCGCGAGCCGGGGTTGTAGAGGGCGAGGACCAGGTCGGCCGCGGCGGCGGCGCGCAGCCGCTCCGCGATGACCTCCCACGGCTTGAGCCGGTCCGACAGCGAAATCGTCGCGTAGTCGTGGCCGAGCGGGGCGCCGGCCGCGGCAGCCGCCGCGTTGGCCGCGGTCACGCCCGGCAGGACCCGTACGGGCACGTCCTTGTACGCGGGCTGCCCGGCGACCTCCAGGACCGCCGTGGCCATGGCGAAGACGCCCGGATCACCGCCGGAGACCACGGCCACCCGCCTGCCGCGCCGGGCGAGGTCGAGGGCGAACTCGGCCCGCTCCGACTCCACCTTGTTGTCCGAGCCGTGCCGTGCCTGACCCGGCTTGACGGGCACCCGGTCCAGGTACGTGGTGTACCCGACCAGTACCTCGGCGTCCGCGAGGGCCCGCCGGGTCT
This sequence comes from Streptomyces sp. NPDC058880, assembly GCF_042742535.1. Classification (NCBI taxonomy): domain Bacteria; kingdom Bacillati; phylum Actinomycetota; class Actinomycetes; order Kitasatosporales; family Streptomycetaceae; genus Streptomyces; species Streptomyces sp. NPDC058880. The sequence goes on along the minus strand of NZ_JBHYMC010000017.1, from coordinate 6,932 downwards.
GCGGGGTCAGCCACAGCGGGCCGGCCGGGCCGGTGCCGACGACGACGACCTCGCCGGGGCCGGACGGCACGCTGCCGGGGTTGCCGATGCGGCTGGGCACCACGGCGACGGCGAAGTACGGCACGCTGTCGGGGTCGGTGTCGGCGAGGACGCCGGTGCGCTCACCCTCCATCGTGGCGCGTTCGACGTAGCGGGCCTCGGCGAGCCGGCCGCTGGCCTCCATCGCGCCGCGTACGGCGGGGAAGGTCCGGCCGAGCTTCATCACGACTGCCGAGTCGGTGGCGGCGAGGCGGGCGGTCAGCTCCTCCTCCGGCAGCGTGCCGGGGAGGATGGTCAGGACCTCCTCACCCTCCACGAGCGGGGTGCCGAGCCGGGCGGCGGCGGCGCTGACGGAGGTGACACCGGGGACGACCTCGGTGGCGTACCGGTCGGCGAGCCGCTTGTGCATGTGCATGTACGAGCTGTAGAAGAGCGGGTCGCCCTCCGCGAGCACGGCCACGGTACGGCCGGCGTCCAGGTGAGCGGCCAGCCGGGCGGCGGCGGCCTCGTAGAACTCCTCCATCGCGCCCTGGTAGCCGCCGGGGTGGTCGGTGGTCTCGGTGGTGACCGGATAAACCAGCGGCTCCTCGATGTGGTTCTCGCGCAGGTGCTTGGCGGCGATCGCGCGTGCGATGGACCGGCCGTGGCGGGCGCTGTGGTAGGCGACGACGTCCGCCTCCCCGATCACCTCGACGGCCCGCAGGGTCATCAGGTTCGGGTCGCCGGGGCCGAGCCCGACCCCGTAGAGGCGGCCCGTCGGCTGTGCGTCGCTCATTCGGCCACGCTCGCGATGGCGTTGAGGGCGGCCGCGGCGATGGCGCTGCCGCCGCGGCGACCGCGCACGACGAGGTGGTCGAGACCGGCCGGGTGCGCGGCGAGGGCGTCCTTGGACTCGGCGGCGCCGATGAAGCCGACGGGCACCCCGATGACGGCGGCCGGGCGCGGGGCGCCCTCCTCGATCATCTCCAGCAGCCGGAACAGCGCGGTCGGCGCGTTCCCCACGGCGACCACGGAACCCTCCAACAGGCCGCGGTCGCGCCACACTTCGAGGGCGGCGGCGCTACGCGTGGTGCCCATCCTCGCGGCGAGCTCCGGGACCGCCGGGTCGGAGAGGGTGCAGATGACGTCGTTGTCGGCGGGCAGCCGCTTGCGGGTGACGCCACTGGCGACCATCTGGACGTCGCACAGGATCGGCGCACCCGCCTCCAGCGCGGCGCGGGCGCGCAGCACCACCTCGGGGGTGTACCCCAGGTCCTGCGGGAGGTCGGTCATCCCGCAGGCGTGAATCATGCGCACCGCGACCTGGGCGACCGAGGCGGGCAGCCCGGAGAGATCCGCCTCGGCGCGGATCGTGGCAAAGGACTGGCGGTAGATCGCGGCGCCGTCCTTCTCGTACTCAAACACGGTGTACTCGCTCATTTCTTCACTGCGTCTTCGGACTCTGGGGTGATGAGGTGGTCTCGCGTGCGGCCATCAGGGCGACCGCCAGGTCCGGCCGGTGCGGCAGGGTGCGCCCGTCCACGGAGAGCCGGTACCCGTCGGAGGTGGCGAGCGCGTCCACCCACTGCGTTCCGCGCGGGTGGCCGCACCGGCGTTCGCAGCCGGACCAGTGCACGGGCAGCGGCCCCCGCGCCCGCTCCACGAGGGCGTGCGCGTCGGCGCGTACGTCCGCGCGGGCCTTGGCGCAACCGGGGCGTCCGGTACAGGCGGTGACGGACTGCCAGGGACTTCCCGCGGACACGACCAGGCCGGCTTCTTCCAGCAGTGCGGGGCCGTCGACCGGGCCGCGAAGGGGGGCGCCCGGGAGCACGACGGTGCGCCAGGGGGTGACCCGCAGCCCGTCGCCGTGGCCGGCGACCTCGGCCAGGACCCGCCACTGGCCGGTGCTCATCCGGCCCAGCGGGGGCAGGACGCACAGGTCGCCGCGCGGGCCGGGCCCCCGGCCCCACGGCCGGGGCGGGGCGGCGAACGGCCAGTCCACCTCGGGGACGCGGGCCGCGTCGATGCCCGCGGCAGCCAGCCGGGCCGTGAACTCCCCTTCGTCCAGGGCGTGTCCGGCGGGCAGTTCGGCCACGCGCCAGGCCCGGGTGCCGGCCGCGTCCACGGCGTCGAGGAAGTACTCGGCGGCGAGCAGCGCGGCGCGCGGCGCGTCCTGCTCGGCGACGGACACGGCTCCGGCCGCTGCTCCGAGGCGTACCAGCGCCCGGTCGCCGGGCCGCCCGAGCACGGTGACGTCGGGGTCGAGAGCGGCCACGTCCCCGCGCCCGTCGTCGAGGGCGAACAGGAACCGGCCGGACAGCGCGGTCACCCGGGTGTTCGCGCACAGCAGCCGGTCCAGCTCGCGCACCCGGGGCAGTACGTCCTGCGAAGTCGGGGTGGCCACGATGTTGCGCACCCGTTCGTGGCCGGGTGCGGGCAGCAGCCCCGCGCCGTCCAGCAGCCGGGCGAGTCCGGCGCCGCAGCCGTCGGCGAGGCCGCGCAGTTGCACGTTGCCGCGGGAGGTGAGTTCCAGGTGCCCGTCGCCGAAGCGGTCGGCGGCCGAGGCGAGGAGCACGGCCTGCTGCGCGGTCAGCTCCCCGCCGGGGATCCGGACGCGCGCGAGGTGTCCGTCGTCCGCCGCGTGGAGCCGGAGCGCGCCGGGACAGGCGTCACCGCGGTCCCGTATGACCGGTTCGTCCCGCGACACGGCGGAGGGGGGCTGGGGCATGGCGGCGAGCATACCCACGTTTCCCCTCACCGGAACTGTGTCCGCCGCCACCCTCCGTCACCCGGCGCGCCCGTCCGGCCCCCGCCGGCGCGCGAGGCGCGCGGACCGGGAAAGCCGGAATCCCCGCGCTTCTCCCCTCCGGCGCGCCGGCGTTTGAGGCGCGGGGGCCCGGGGGCAGAGCCCCCGCAGCGGCGCCGCACCGGTACGCCGCGGCCGCCCCACCCGGCGGAGCCCACCGCACCCGACACGACCACCCTCGCCGCGGCCGGCGGTGCCACCGGCCACCCCCACTCCCGACCACCGCAAACGCCACCTAGGATGACCTTCCGGCGGCCCATACGGTCCGCCGTCGCCGAGGACGGCGACATGGGAGGAAGCCCGGTGCGAATCCGGCGCGGTCCCGCCACTGTGAACCCGGCAGCGCCACTGGGCCGGGTGAGTCAGGAACTCCCGCTGTCCTCACTGCCCGGGGCGCGGAAACCCCGAGGAAGGCCTGCCGCCGCATGATCCTGCTGCTGTCGACGTCCGACACCGATCTGCTCAGCGCTCGCGCGGCGAACACGGCGGACGCCCCCGTCCCGTTCCGGTTCGCCAACCCCTCCCGCCTCCCCCTCGACGACCTCCCCGGCCTCCTCGACGGGGCCGACCTGGTCGTCGTACGCCTCCTCGGCGGCCTCCGGGCCTGGCAGGACGGACTGGACCTGCTGCTGGCCCCGGGGCAGACCCGCCCGGTCGTGGTCCTGACCGGCGAACAGGCTCCGGACGCGCAGCTGATGGAGGCCTCCACGGTTCCGATCGGCATTGCGGCCGAGGCACACGCCTACCTCGCGCACGGCGGCCCGGCCAACCTCGAACAGCTGGCCCGGTTCCTCTCCGACACCGTCCTGCTCACCGGGCACGGCTTCGAGCCGCCCGCCGCCGCCCCCACCTGGGGCCCTCTGGAGCGCACCGCGAAGCGGACGGACGGCCCCGAGATCGCCGTGCTCTACTACCGCGCCCACCAGATGAGCGGCAACACCGGTTTCGTGCACGCGCTGTGCGAGGCCATCGAGGCGCATGGCGCCCGGCCGGTCCCCCTCTACGTCTCCTCCCTGCGCAGCCCCGAGCCGGAGCTCGTCGCGGCCCTGGGTTCCGCGGACGCGGTCGTCACGACCGTCCTCGCGGCGGGCGGCACCAAGCCCGCCACCGCCTCGGCGGGCGGCGACGACGAGTCGTGGGACGCGGGCGCGCTCGCCGGTCTCGGCGTGCCGATCCTCCAAGCCCTGTGCCTGACCGGCTCCCGTGCCGCCTGGGAGGACAACGACGAGGGTCTCTCCCCGCTGGACGCCGCGACGCAGGTCGCCGTGCCCGAGTTCGACGGCCGTCTGATCACCGTCCCGTTCTCCTTCAAGGAGCTCGACGAGGACGGCCTGCCCGCCTACGTGGCCGACCCCGAGCGCGCCGCCCGGGTCGCCGGCATCGCCGTGCGCCACGCGCGGCTGCGCCACATCGAGCGCCGCGACAAGAAGGTCGCCCTCGTCCTCTCCGCCTACCCGACCAAGCACTCCCGCATCGGCAACGCGGTCGGCCTGGACACCCCCGCCAGCGCGGTGGAGCTGCTGCGCACCCTCGTCGCCGAGGGCTACGACTTCGGCCCGGTCGACGAGATCCCCGGGCTGGTCTCGGGCGACGGCGACGAGCTGATCCGCGCGCTCATCGAGGCCGGCGGCCACGACCAGGACTGGCTCACCGAGGAGCAGCTGGCCCGCAACCCGGTCCGCATCCCGGCCGCCGACTACAAGCGCTGGTTCGCCGAGCTCCCGGAGGAGCTCCGCGAGAGCGTCGAGGAGCACTGGGGCGAGGCCCCGGGCAGCATGTTCGTGGACCGCTCGGCGAACCCCGAGGGCGACATCGTCCTGGCCGCCCTGCGGCGCGGGAACCTCCTCGTCCTCATCCAGCCGCCGCGCGGGTTCGGCGAGAACCCGATCGCGATCTACCACGACCCCGACCTGCCGCCCTCGCACCACTACCTCGCCGCGTACCGCTGGATCCAGGCGCGCGCCGAGGACGGTGGCTTCGGCGCCGACGCGATGATCCACCTGGGCAAACACGGCAACCTGGAGTGGCTGCCGGGCAAGAACGCCGGCCTGTCCGCCGCCTGTGCGCCGGACGCCGCGCTCGGCGACCTCCCGCTGATCTACCCGTTCCTGGTCAACGACCCGGGCGAGGGCACCCAGGCCAAGCGCCGCGTGCACGCCACCCTGGTCGACCACCTGGTGCCGCCGATGGCGCGCGCGGAGTCGTACGGCGACATCGCACGCCTGGAGCAGCACCTGGACGAGTACGCCCAGATCTCCGCGATGGACCCGGCGAAGCTGCCCGCCATCCGTGCGCAGATCTGGACGCTGATCCAGGCGGCGAAGCTCGACCACGACCTGGGTCTGGAGGAGCGCCCGGACGACGACGGCTTCGACGACTTCCTGCTGCACGTCGACGGCTGGCTGTGCGAGGTCAAGGACGCCCAGATCCGCGACGGCCTGCACGTCCTGGGCGGTGCCCCGACGGGCGAGGCCCGGGTCAACCTGGTCCTCGCCATCCTGCGGGCCCGGCAGATCTGGGGCGGCACCACGGCCCTCCCGGGCCTGCGCGAGGCGCTGGGCCTGGACGAGTCGAAGGCCACCCGTACGTCCGCGGACGACGTCGAGGCGCAGGCCCGCGCCCTGGTCCAGGCGATGGAGGACGCCGGCTGGGCCCCGGGCGCCGTGGCCTCGGTCGCGGCGGACCACCCGGCGGACGTCGCGGAGGTGCTGTCCTTCGCGGCCCGCGAGGTGGTCCCCCGCCTGGCCGGTACGACGGACGAGATCGCCCACGTGGTCGCGGCCCTGGACGGCGGTTTCGTCCCGGCCGGCCCCTCGGGCTCCCCGCTGCGCGGCCTGGTCAACGTCCTGCCGACGGGCCGCAACTTCTACTCGGTCGACCCCAAGGCCGTCCCGTCGCGGCTCGCCTGGGAGACGGGCCAGGCCCTGGCCGACTCCCTGCTCACGCGGTACCGCGCCGACAACGGCGAGTGGCCCGCCTCGGTCGGCCTGTCCCTGTGGGGCACGAGCGCGATGCGCACGGCCGGCGACGACGTCGCCGAGGTCCTCGCGCTGCTCGGCATCCGCCCGGTCTGGGACGAGGCCTCGCGCCGTGTGACCGGGCTGGAGGCGATCCCGCTCGCGGAGCTGGGCCGGCCCCGCATCGATGTGACACTGCGCATCTCGGGCTTCTTCCGTGACGCGTTCCCGCACGTGATCGGCCTGCTGGACGACGCGGTGCGGCTCGCGGCCTCGCTGGAGGAGCCGGATTCCGAGAACTACGTGCGCGCGCATGCCCGGGCTGACCTGGCCCTGCACGGTGACGAGCGCCGCGCGACGACCCGCATCTTCGGTTCGCGCCCGGGCACGTACGGGGCGGGCATCCTCCAGCTGATCGACTCCCGCGACTGGCGTACGGACGCCGACCTGGCCGAGGTGTACACGGTGTGGGGCGGCTACGCCTACGGCCGCGGCCTGGAAGGGCGCCCCGCCCGGGACGAGATGGAGACGGCCTACAAGCGGATCACGGTCGCGGCGAAGAACACGGACACCCGCGAGCACGACATCGCGGACTCCGACGACTACTTCCAGTACCACGGCGGCATGGTGGCCACGGTCCGTGCCCTGCGGGGCACGGCTCCGGAGGCGTACATCGGCGACTCCACCCGCCCGGAGACGGTCAGGACCCGCACCCTGGTCGAGGAGACCTCGCGCGTCTTCCGGGCCCGCGTGGTGAACCCGAAGTGGATCGAGGCGATGCGGCGCCACGGCTACAAGGGCGCCTTCGAGCTGGCGGCCACGGTGGACTACCTGTTCGGCTACGACGCCACCACGGGCGTGGTCGCGGACTGGATGTACGACAAGCTCACCGAGACGTACGTCCTGGACCCGGTCAACCGCGCCTTCCTGGAGGAGGCCAACCCGTGGGCCCTGCACGGCATCGCGGAGCGCCTCCTGGAAGCGGAGTCCCGCGGCATGTGGGAGAAGCCGGACCCGCAGATCCTGGAGTCCTTGCGCCAGGTGTACCTGGACACCGAGGGCAACCTGGAGGGTGAGGCGGAGTAGTCCGCCGGCCGCCCCCGGACACGGCGAAGGCCGTCTCCCGGCCCGCTTCGGTGGGCGGAGGGGAC